>JAWOHQ010000459.1:0-22728 GCA_046485105.1 Candidatus Competibacteraceae bacterium
TTACTTCCGCACCACCGACGTCACCGGCGCGGTCGACCTGCCCGAGGGGGTGGAGATGATCATGCCCGGCGACAACGTGAAGGTCCGGGTCAGCCTGATCGCCCCGATCGCCATGGACGAGGGCCTGCGCTTCGCCATCCGCGAGGGCGGCCGCACCGTCGGCGCCGGCGTCGTCGCGAAAATCATCGAGTAAGCGCCATGGCCAGCCAGCGTATTCGGATTCGCCTGAAGGCGTTCGACCATCGGTTGATCGATCAGTCGGCCCGGGAAATCGTCGAGACCGCCAAGCGCACCGGCGCCCAAGTTCGTGGTCCCATTCCGTTGCCGACCAAGATGGAACGCTTTACCGTGTTGATTTCTCCGCACGTCAACAAAGACGCTCGCGACCAGTACGAGTTGCGCACCCACAAGCGGCTCATGGATATCGTGGATCCCACCGATAAGACGGTCGATGCGCTGATGCGGCTCGACCTGGCCGCCGGCGTGGACGTGCAGATCAAGCTGAACTAGGCCGCAAGCCAAAACCTGGGCCATGAGGGGCGCCTTCCCCTCCTCTGGCCAAAGTAGAGGTTATTGAAAAATGGCAATAGGACTCATCGGTCGCAAGGCCGGCATGACTCGCGTGTTCACGGAAGAGGGCGTCTCGATTCCCGTGACGCTGATCGAGGTCGAGCCCAATCGCGTCACTCAGGTCAAGACCGAGGAAACCGACGGTTACCGGGCGCTGCAAGTCACGGTCGGCGTCCGTCGGCCCAGCCGGGTGACCCGACCCATGGCCGGTCATTTCGCCAAGGCGGGAGTCGCCCCAGGCCGCGGTTTATGGGAGTTTCGCCTGGCCGAGGACGAAGGCGCCGAATTCGGCGTCGGCGCCGAACTGACGGTGGATCGGTTTCAGGCCGGCCAAAAAGTGGACGTCGCCGGCACCACCATCGGCAAAGGTTTCGCCGGCGCCATCAAGCGCCATCACTTCCGCAGCCAGCGCGCCAGCCACGGCAACTCCCTGTCCCATCGCGCGCCCGGCTCCATCGGCCAGAATCAAAGCCCCGGCCGAGTGTTCAAGGGTAAGAAGATGGCGGGTCACCTCGGCGCGGCGCGGCGCAGCGTGCAGAATTTGGAAGTCGTGCGGGTGGACGCGGAGCGCAATCTGTTGGCGGTCAAGGGCGCGGTTCCTGGTCCCAAGGGCGGCGACCTGATGATTCGGCCCGCCGTGAAAACGCGCCGATAAGGAGGCGATATGGAACTGCAAGTCAAGAACGCGAGCGGCGCGACATCCGGCCAAGTCGCGGTCGCTGAAGAGACCTTTGCCCGGCCGTTCAACGAAACGCTGGTGCATCAGGTCGTGGTGGCCTATCTGGCGGGCGCTCGCGCCGGCACGCGCGCCCAGAAGAACCGCGCCCAGGTTCGCGGCGGCGGCGCCAAGCCGTGGCGCCAGAAAGGCACCGGCCGCGCCCGCGCCGGCTCCACTCGCGGTCCGCTGTGGCGGGGCGGCGGGGTGACCTTCGCGGCTCGGCCGCAGGATCACTCGCAGAAGATCAACCGGAAGATGTATCGCGGCGCCCTGCGCGCCATTTTTTCGGAACTGGTGCGCCAGGAACGGTTGCTGGTGGTGGATGCGCTCGACCTGCCAGAAATCAAAACCAAGCGCATGATCGCCCAACTCAAGGAGTTCGGCGTGGCCGACCAACGTCGGGTCTTGCTGGTAACCGAAGAAGTGAGTCTCAACCTGTATCTGTCGGCTCGTAACCTGCCAGGCGTGGCGGTGACCGACGTGGGGGGCCTGGATCCGGTCAGCCTGGTCGGAGCTGATTCCGTAGTGATGACGATGGGCGCGGTGCAGCGCGTTGGGGAGTGGTTGGCATGAATCAGGAACGGCTGCTGAAGGTTCTGCTGGCTCCGCATGTTTCCGAAAAGAGCAATCGCGTGGCCGAGCGATACAACCAAGTGGTTTTCAAAGTCGCCCGCGACGCCACCAAACCGGAAATCAAGGACGCCGTGGAGCTGCTGTTCAAGGTCGCGGTCAAGGGCGTCACGATTCTGAACGTCAAGGGCAAGCGCAAGCGCTTCGGCATGATCCACGGTCGGCGTTCCGACTGGAAAAAGGCCTATGTCTCCCTGGAAGCCGGCCACGAAATTGATTTCATGGCCGCGGAATAAACCGACGTTCCGCGTTCCATGACCCGAGAATAAGGTAAATCTTCATGCCTATCGTCAAGACCAAACCAACTTCGCCAGGTCGGCGGTTCGTGGTCAAGGTCGTCAGCCCGGAATTGCACAAGGGTCGGCCTTACGCGCCGTTGCTCGAAAAGCAGACCCGGACCGGCGGCCGCAACAATCACGGTCGCATCACCACCCGGCACCGGGGCGGCGGCCACAAACAGCATTATCGGCTGATCGATTTCAAACGGAACAAGGACAATATTCCCGCCAAGGTCGAGCGGCTGGAATACGATCCCAATCGCAGCGCCCACATCGCCCTGCTGTTGTACGCGGACGGCGAGCGCCGCTATATCATCGCCCCACGCGATGTCGGGGTCGGCGCGGCGCTGATGTCGGGACCGGCTGCCCCGATCAAACCGGGCAACGCGCTGCCGTTGCGCAACGTGCCGGTCGGCAGCCAGGTGCATTGCGTGGAACTGCGGCCCGGCAAGGGCGCGCAACTGGCCCGCAGCGCTGGCGCCTCCGTGCAACTGGTCGCCCGTGAAGGCAGTTACGCCACCTTGCGACTGCGTTCCGGAGAAATTCGCAAGGTTCACGTGGATTGCAGGGCCACGATCGGTGGGGTCGGCAACGAGGAGCACAACCTGCGCTCGCTCGGCAAGGCCGGCGCCAAACGCTGGCGCGGGATCCGGCCCACCGTGCGCGGCGTGGCCATGAACCCAGTGGATCATCCGCACGGCGGCGGCGAGGGTCGCACTTCCGGCGGCCGTCATCCGGTATCGCCCTGGGGGGTGCCGACCAAGGGTTACAAGACCCGCTCGAACAAGCGCACCGACAAATTCATCGTGCGTCGGCGTAAAAAGAAATGATGGGTAGGCCACTCCGCCGAACCACGGGGCGCGTAACCGGGAGGAATCAGTAAAGTGCCACGTTCGATCAAGAAAGGACCGTTTGTCGATCTCCACCTGACCAAGAAAGTGGAGCAGGCGGTCGCTACCAATACCAAGCGGCCGATCAAAACCTGGTCGCGGCGCTCGATGATCGTGCCCGAGATGATCGGCCTGACCATCGCCGTGCATAACGGTCGCCAGCACGTGCCGATTCTGGTGACCGAGAACATGGTGGGCCACAAATTGGGCGAGTTCGCCGCCACCCGCACCTATCGCGGCCATGCGGCGGATAAGAAGTCCAAATAACAGGAAGCGAGCCGATGCAAGCCGTCGCGATCATGAAAGATGCCCGTATCTCGCCGCAGAAGGCCCGGCTGGTGGCCGATCAGGTCCGCAGTCTGCCGGTGGAGCGGGCCATGCGGATTTTAACCTTTAGCAACAAGAAAGCAGCCCAGATCATTAAAAAGGTGCTGGAATCGGCCGTAGCCAACGCCGAGCACAACGAAGGCGCCGATATCGATGAGTTGAAGGTGGCGACGATCTGTGTGGATGGCGGTCCCGTATTGAAACGGATGCATGCCCGCGCCAAGGGGCGCGGCAACCGCATCGTCAAGCGCACCAGTCACATCACCGTGACCGTGGCCGAACAATAGGAGGAAGAGCGACATGGGTCAAAAAGTCAGCCCCACGGGAATCCGGCTGGGCATCGCCACCGACTGGACGTCCAAATGGTATGCCAGCAGCAAGAGTTTCCCCGATCTGCTGGAAACCGATCTGCGCGTGCGGCAGTTTCTGAAGAAAAAGCTGGCCAGCGCCTCGGTCAGTCGGATTCAGATCGAGCGGCCGGCCCGGCTGGCTCGGGTCACCATTCACACCGCCCGGCCCGGCGTGGTGATCGGCAAGAGAGGCGAGGATATCGAAGCTCTGCGCAAGGAAGTCTCCCGGATGATGCGGTTGGAGGTCAAGGATCTGCAAATTAACATTGAGGAGATCCGCAAGCCGGAGCTGGATGCCCATCTGGTCGCCGAAGGCGTGGCCCAGCAACTGGAGCGGCGCATCATGTTCCGGCGAGCCATGAAACGCGCGGTCACCAACGCGATGCGCCTGGGTGCGCTGGGCATCAAAATCCAGGTTTCCGGTCGCTTGAACGGCGCGGAAATCGCCCGTAGCGAGTGGACTCGCGAGGGCCGGGTCCCGCTGCATACCCTGCGCGCCAACATCGATTACGGCACCGCCGAGGCCAAGACCACTTACGGCGTGATCGGGATCAAGGTCTGGATTTTCCGAGGCGAGGTGTTCGGCCTCGACCGGCAGGGCGAAATGAAGCCGGAAAAGGCGGCTGCTAGTTGAGCGCCTGATCGGGGTTGCGCGACGCCGCGGCGCGGCGTCCACTATTGATAGACGGGATGAAACATGCTACAGCCGAAGAGAACGAAATTCCGCAAGCAGCGCAAGGGGCGCAACCGCGGGGTCGCAACCAGCGGCGCCTCGGTGAGTTTCGGCGAGTACGGGTTGAAATGCACCACCCGCGGGATGTTGACCGCCCGCCAGATCGAAGCCGCGCGCCGCGCCATCAACCGCTATATCAAGCGCGGCGGCAAGGTGTGGATTCGCATCTTCCCCGACAAGCCCATCACCAAGAAACCCCTGGAAGTGCGCATGGGTAGCGGCAAGGGCAGCGTCGAATATTGGGTGGCGCCGGTGCAACCGGGTCGCGTATTGTACGAGGTGGAAGGGGTATCCGAGGTCATCGCTCGCGAGGCCTTTCGCCTGGCGGCGGCCAAGCTCCCGGTGCGGACGATTTTCGTGACCCGGACGGTGATGTAATGAAAGCGAGCGAACTGCGGCAGAAAAACGTGGATGAACTACGCGGGGAATTGCTGGCGCTGTTGCGCGAACAATTCAACCTGCGAATGCAAAAGGCCACCGGTCAATCGAACAAGTCGCACCTGTTCCAACAAGTGCGGCGCAATATCGCGCGGGTCAAGATGGTGTTGGGCGAGAAGGCAGGGCAAGCATGACGACGGATACCCAAGTGGAGCGCACCCTGAGCGGGCGCGTGACCAGTAATAAGATGGACAAGACCGCCACCGTGGCGATCGAACGGTTGGTCAAACACCCTATTTATGGCAAATACATTCGCCGGACCACCAAACTGCACGTTCACGACGAGCGTAATGAATGTCAGGAAGGCGACTTGGTGACCATCAAGCAATGCCGACCCTTGTCCAAGACCAAGGCCTGGATGCTGGTTGAGGTCGTCGAGCGCGCGCAGTGACCGTCGCCGTCCGACGGATGCTTTCAGACATCCGAGGTTTTCCAGAATCCGTGAACGGAATGTAACGCCATGATTCAGATGCAAACGATGTTGGATGTCGCCGACAATAGCGGCGCCCGCCGGTTGATGTGCATCAAGGTGCTAGGCGGCTCCCACCGCCGGTACGCGCACATCGGCGACATCATCAAGGTTAGCGTCAAGGACGCGATACCTCGTGGAAAAGTCCACAAGGGCGAGGTTTATAGCGCTGTGGTGGTACGCACCCGCAAGGGTGTGCGGCGGTCGGACGGATCGGCAATCCGCTTCGACGGTAACGCCGCGGTGTTGCTCAACAATAAACTGGAGCCGATCGGCACCCGCATCTTCGGGCCGGTCACTCGTGAGTTGCGCGGCGAACGGTTCATGAAGATCATTTCCCTGGCCCCGGAAGTGCTGTGAGGCGGGAGGAAAACGGCTATGCGCAGAATTCGTAAAGATGATGAAGTGATCGTCATCGCCGGCAAGGATAAGAGCCGGCGCGGCAAGGTGATGCGCGTCGTGGACGACGCGCGAGTGATCGTGGCTGGCGTCAATCTGATCAAGCGCCACACCAAGCCCAATCCGGCGCGCGGCGTGGCGGGCGGGATCATCGAACGCGAAGCGTCGATTCACATCTCCAATGTGATGTTGTTCAACCCGGTGACGCGGAAGGGTGACCGGGTCGGTTTTCGGGTGTTGGAGGATGGGCGCAAGGTGCGTTACTTCAAGTCCAATAACGAAGTCGTGGATGTTTGAGGAGACGCTCATGGCCCGGCTACAACAATACTATCGTGAAACGGTCTCGCCGAAACTGCACGAACAGTTCGGCTATCGCAACGTCATGGAAATACCCCGGATCACCAAGATTACCCTGAACATGGGGGTCGGTGAGGCGGTCGCCGACAAGAAAATCATGGAACACGCGGTCGGCAACCTGACTCAGATCGCTGGCCAGAAGCCCATCATCACCCTGTCGCGCAAGTCGATCGCCGGCTTCAAGATCCGGGAGGGCTGGCCGATTGGCTGCAAGGTGACGCTACGCCGCGAACGGATGTATGAATTTCTAGATCGGCTGATCAATATCGCGATCCCGCGCATCCGCGATTTCCGCGGCTTCAGCGCCCGCGCCTTCGACGGTCGTGGCAACTACAGTCTGGGCGTGCGCGAGCAGATCATTTTCCCGGAAATCGACTACGACAAGATCGACGCCATCCGTGGCCTCGATATTACCATCACCACCACCGCGCACACCGATGAAGAAGGGCGCGCGTTGCTGGCGGCTTTTGATTTCCCGTTCCGGAACTGAGGATGAAGGTGTGGCGAAACAGAGCATGATCAACCGCGAGGCCAAGCGAGCACAGACCGTCGAACGGTACGCCGTCCAGCGGACCACGCTGAAGGAAACGATTCGCGATCCGGCCAGCAGCGACGAGCAACGGCGGGAAGCGCAGCGGCGTTTGCAGGCATTGCCGCGCGACGCCAGCCCGACCCGGTTGCACAATCGTTGTCGCCTGACCGGCCGACCGCATGGTTTCTACCGCAAGTTCGGGTTGGCCCGCAACAAACTGCGGGAAGCCGCCATGCGCGGCGATGTGCCAGGCTTGCGCAAGGCCAGTTGGTGAAAGCGCCACGCCAGTTTCAACCGGATCATAGCGCCCTAAGTTCAGGGTGACCCCGCCGCCGGCAGGGTTCCCAGACTGACCACGCGGAGTAACTTAAGAATCATGAGTATGACTGACCCCATCGCGGATATGCTGACGCGAATCCGCAACGCCCAGACCGCCGCCAAGGCCCAGGCGGTCATGCCCTCTTCCAAACTGAAGGTGGCGATCGCCCAGGTTCTGCACGACGAGGGCTACATTGCCAATTTCGCGGCGGCGCCGAACCCGGATGGCAAGCTGGAACTGACCCTGTTTCTCAAATACTTCGAAGGCCAGCCGGTCATCGAACGGATCGACCGGGTCAGTCGCCCGGGCCGACGCGTGTTTCGCGGCAAGGACGAGCTGCCCAAGGTAATGAATGGCTTAGGCGTGGCCATCATCTCCACGCCCAAGGGCCTGATGAGCGATCGCGCGGCTCGCGTCGCCGGTCATGGCGGCGAAGTGTTATGCACCGTGGCCTAGAGGAGCGCTAGCCGTGGTAACCCTCATCAAGGAAAAGGCAATTCGCAGCTCGCGTATCGGGAGAAACCCGATCCCGGTACCGGCCGGCGTGGAGGTGGTCATCAACGGCCAGCAGGTCGCCGTCAAAGGTAAAAAAGGCGCGGCCGAGCTTGCCGTGCATCCGTGGATTGTAGTCCAGCGGGAGGGCAGCGAATTAAAAGTGCGCCCGCGCGCGGTGACCAACGATGGCAAGCATCGGGCGATGACCGGCACCATGCGCGCTTTGCTCAATAATATGGTCATCGGAGTCACCCAGGGTTTCGAACGCAAGCTGCAACTGGTCGGCGTCGGCTACCGTGCCCAGGCGCAGGACAAAGTTTTGAACCTGACGCTCGGGTTTTCGCATCCGGTGGCGTTTGCGATCCCGGAAGGCATTGTCGTCGACACCCCCACTCAGACCGAGATCATCGTCCGAGGCGTGGACAAGCAGCAAGTCGGCGAGGTGGCCGCCAAGATCCGCGCCTATCGACCGCCGGAACCCTACAAGGGCAAGGGCGTGCGCTATGCGGACGAGACCATTATTCTGAAAGAAGCCAAGAAGAAGTAGGAAATCGCCATGGACAAGAAAGCAGCCGACAAGAAGGCCTCGCGTCTGCGGCGTGGCTTGCGGACCCGGTACAAAATTCGTGAACTGGGCATTCACCGGTTGTGCGTGCATCGCACGCCCAACCATATCTACGTCCAACTCATCGCCCCGGCGCCGGCTGGCGACCGGACCCTGGCCGCCGCCTCCACGCTGGAACCGGCGTTGCGTCAGACCCTAAAGAGCACCGGCAACGTCGAGGCGGCGCGGGTGGTGGGCAAGGCCATCGCCGAGAAGGCCAAGGCCTTGGGTGTCACCCAGGTGGCGTTCGATCGATCCGGTTTTAAATATCATGGCCGAGTCAAAGCGCTGGCCGATGCCGCCCGCGAGAACGGTTTGGAGTTTTAAGGAGCCCAAATGGCGACGAACGTGGAAAGTTCTCAGAATACCGATGGCTTGCAAGAGAAATTGATCACTGTTAACCGGGTGGCCAAGGTGGTTAAGGGTGGCCGGCAGTTCGGCTTCACCGCGCTGACCGTGGTGGGCGACGGCAACGGCCGGGTCGGGTTGGGTTATGGCAAAGCCCGCGAGGTGCCGATGGCCATTCAGAAGGCGATGGACAAGGCCCGCCGGAACCTGCGCAGCGTGGCGTTGAACGGCTCCACCCTGCAATATCCGATCACCGCCGAGCACGGCGCCGCGCGGATCTTCATGCAGCCGGCTTCCGAAGGGACTGGCATCATCGCCGGGGGCGCCATGCGCGCCGTGTTCGAAGTGGTGGGCGTCAGGGACGTGCTGGCCAAGTGCATCGGCTCGCGCAATCCCATCAACGTGGTGCGGGCGACCATCCGTGGCTTGAGCGCCATCAAGTCCCCCGAATACCAGGCCGCCAAGCGCGGCAAGACCGTGGATGAAATCCGGAGTTGAAGAGCATGGCGGACAAGTTGAAAGTCACGCTGGTCAAAAGCGTGCATGGCCGACTGGCCAGGCACCAGGCTTGTGTGCGTGGTTTGGGACTGCGGCGGATGCACAGCAGCGCGGTGGTCGCCGATACCCCGGAAAATCGCGGCATGATTCGCAAGGTGTCCTATCTATTAAAGGTCGAGGAGGCTTGAAGCCATGCGTCTGAATACCCTCAAGCCGGCTCCAGGAAGCCGGCCAGAGAAGCAACGGGTCGGGCGTGGCATCGGTTCGGGACTCGGCAAGACCGCCGGCCGCGGCCACAAGGGCCAGCACGCCCGGGCGGGCGGCTATCACAAGGTCGGTTTTGAAGGTGGGCAGATGCCCTTGCAACGGCGCCTGCCCAAACGCGGATTCCGATCGATGACCGCCAAGGATACCGCCGAAGTACGGCTGCACGCCTTGACGAAACTCAACGTTGCGACGATCGACCTGGCGGCCCTCAAGGCGGCCAACCTCGTGCCGATCTTCACCAAGAAAGCTAAAGTGATCCTCGCCGGGACGTTGGATAAACCCGTGAATCTGCGCGGCCTGGCGTTGACCAAGGGCGCCCGGGCCGCGGTGCTGGCGGCCGGCGGGACGATCGGCGAGTAACCCAATTATGGCCAACGCCTTGCCGAATCTCGGCAAAATGACCGAATTGCGCCAGCGTCTCCTGTTTGTGTTGGGAGCCTTGGTGGTGTTCCGCATCGGCGCCCACATTCCGGTGCCCGGCATCGATCCTGGGGCCATGGCCGAGTTGTTCAACCAGCAGCGCGGCACCATCCTCGACATGTTCAACATGTTCTCGGGCGGCGCGCTGGGTCGGTTGAGCTTGTTCGCGCTCGGGGTCATGCCCTACATCTCGGCATCGATCATCATGCAACTGATGTCGATGGTCGTGCCCTCGCTGGAGCGATTGCGCAAGGAGGGGGGGGCGGCCGGTCGGCATACCTTGACGCGCTATACCCGCTATCTGACGGTGTTGCTGGCGACGTTCCAGGCGATCGGCGTCAGTATCGCGCTCCAACATCAGACCGTGGGCGCCGCCTCGGTGGTCATCGCGCCCGGCCTGGGATTTGTCCTGACCACCATGATCACCTTGGTATCGGGCACCATGTTTCTGGTGTGGCTGGGCGAGCAAATCACCGAACGCGGCATCGGCAACGGCATCTCCTTGCTGATCTTCGCCGGCATCGTCGCCGGTCTGCCGGCGGCGGTGGGCGGAACCCTGGAATTGGCGCGCACTGGCGAACTCCACGCCATGCTGGTCATATTCCTGCTGGTGATGGCCGTGCTGGTGACCGGTTTCGTGGTCTTCATCGAACGAGGCCAGCGCCGGATCACAGTCAATTACGCCAAGCGTCAGCAGGGTCGCCGGGTTTACGCGGCCCAAACCACGCATCTACCGTTGAAGCTGAACATGTCGGGAGTGATTCCGCCGATTTTCGCCTCCAGCCTGATTCTGTTCCCGAGCACGTTGGGCAGTTGGCTCGGTAGCGCCCCGAACATGGAGTGGTTGCGGGATATCAGTTCGGCGCTGTCGCCGGGGCAACCGCTCTACGTGATGTTTTACGCGGGACTGATCATCTTCTTCTGTTTTTTCTACACGGCGCTGGTATTCAACTCCAAGGAAACCGCCGATAACCTGAAAAAATCTGGGGCGTTCATTCCAGGAATCCGGCCGGGCGCGCAAACCGCGACCTATATTGACGGCGTGTTGACCCGATTGACCACAATGGGCGCCATGTACATCACCGCGGTCTGTTTGTTGCCCGAGTTTCTGATCCTGTACTGGCGAGTACCCTTCTATTTCGGCGGCACCTCGTTGCTGATCATCGTGGTGGTGGTCATGGACTTCATGGCGCAGATCCAGGCGCATCTGATGTCGCACCAGTACGAGAGCCTTTTGAAAAAGAGCGGTTTCAAGGGCCCCGGCCTGTCGCGCTAACGAAATCGCTAATCGCCGCCGTCGTGCGCGCGGCGCCTCGAATTGGGAGAACCCTCGTGAAAGTTCGTGCCTCGGTCAAGAAAATTTGCCGCAATTGCAAGATCATCCGCCGCAACCGCGTGGTGCGGGTGATTTGCCAGGATGCCCGCCACAAGCAGCGGCAGGGCTAAAATTCAATGGTCATATTGATCTACATCGTCAAGTCGGTTAGCCTGCTTAGTCTTTGCGTGGCAAGACCCCAGTGCGATGGAAGGAGTTGCTAAGGCATGGCCCGTATTGCAGGTATCAACATTCCCGTCAACAAGCATGCGGTGATCGCGTTGCAGGCCATCTATGGGATTGGCCGGACCCGCGCCCAGCAGATTTGCGCGGCGGCCAACGTCGCCACGGATCTCAAGGTCCGTGACCTAGACGAATCCCAGGTGGATGCATTGCGCACCGAAGTCGCCAAACACATCGTGGAGGGTGATTTGCGCCGCGAAGTGTCAATGAGCATCAAGCGGTTGATGGATTTGGGCTGCTACCGGGGTCTGCGACACCGGCGCGGTCTACCGGTGCGCGGCCAGCGGACTCGCACCAACGCGCGAACCCGCAAGGGGCCGCGCCGGGCGATTCGCAAGTAAACCAGACCCTTTCACAATTCCGTTGGCATAGGTTGGAGCATGGCAAAACCGGTCAGCAAGACACGCAAGCGCGTTAAGAAAAATGTGGTGGATGGCATCGCCCATATCCACGCTTCGTTCAATAACACCATCATCACCATCACCGACCGTCAGGGCAACACGCTGGGATGGGCAACCTCGGGCGGTTCGGGCTTTCGCGGTTCCCGCAAGAGCACACCATTCGCCGCGCAGGTCGCCGCCGATCGGGTAGGCAATGCGGTCAAGGAATACGGCGTTAAGAACCTGGAGGTGAATGTCAATGGCCCGGGTCCCGGTCGGGAATCCGCCGTGCGCGCCCTGAATGCCGCGGGTTTTAAAGTGATGAGCATTATGGACGTGACGCCGATTCCGCATAACGGCTGCCGTCCCCCAAAACGCCGTCGCGTTTAGTCCAGGAGTGATACCGTGGCGAGATATCTCGGTCCCAAGTGCAAGTTGAGTCGCAGGGAAGGCGTAGACCTGTTCCTGAAGTCCGCCGCCCGGGCGCTGGAGTCCAAATGCAATCTGGAGCGACCCCCGGGCCAACACGGCGCGCGTCGCCCCCGGCTGTCGGATTACGGCCTTCAGTTGCGCGAGAAACAGAAGTTGCGGCGCACCTACGGGGTGCTGGAGCGGCAGTTTGTCAATTATTACAAGGAAGCCGCCCGCCGCAAGGGCTCCACCGGCGAGAACCTGTTACGGCTGTTGGAGTGCCGGTTGGACAACGTGGTGTACCGTATGGGATTTGGCAGCACGCGCGCCGAAGCCCGGCAATTGGTCTCGCACCAAGCCATCACCGTCAACGGCCAACGGGTCAATATTCCCTCTTATCAGGTCCGACCCGAAGATGTGGTCGCGATTCGCGAGAAGAGCAGTAATCAGACCCGGATTCAGTACGCGCTGCAACTGGCGCAAGGTCAAGGTTTCGTGGACTGGGTTGCGGTGGAGGTTGGCAAGATGAGCGGGATATTCAAGCGCATTCCCGACCGGGGTGACTTGCCGGCGGATATCAATGAATCCTTGGTTGTGGAGTTGTACTCCAAGTGATCGACCCCGAGGGGAAACGGATGGTAGGCGCTTTTGATTTGCTGAAGCCGAGTCGCGTCGAGGTGGAAAAACTCACCGCGCGTTCCGCGCGGGTGACAGTGGAGCCCCTGGAACGTGGTTTCGGTTATACCCTTGGCAATGCCATGCGGCGGATTCTGCTCTCCTCCATACCGGGCGCCGCCATTGTCGAGTGCGAGATTGAACAGGTGCTGCACGAGTACTCCACAATCGAGGGCGTACAGGAAGATGTGATCGACATCCTGCTCAACCTCAAGGGTGTGGCGGTGACTCTGCAGGAAGGGGTCGATGAGGCGAATCTGACCCTGACCAAGAAAGGCCTGGGACCCGTCGTAGCCGGTGACATCGAGAGGAGCCACGCCGTCGAGATCATCAATCCCGACCACGTCATCGCCCATCTGACCAAGACCGGCGAATTGCACATGAGGCTCAAGGTCGAGCGCGGTCGAGGTTACTGGCCTGCCACCCAGCGAGACGGGGCTGACGGCGAAACCCGGCCGATCGGCCGGCTGCGCCTGGATGCTTCATTCAGTCCCGTCGAACGAATCAGCTACCGAGTGGAAAGCGCTCGGGTCGAACAGCGGACCAATCTGGACAAGCTGGTCCTGAATCTGGAAACCAACGGCACCATCGACCCGGAAGAAGCCATTCGCAAGGCGGCCCAGATCTTACTGGACCAGCTTGTGGTGTTCGTGGATCTTAAGGGCAAACGGGAAGAACCCTTGTTACCACCGCCGCCGGTGGATATCGATCCGGTGTTGATGCAGCCCGTCGATGATCTCGAACTCACCGTTCGTTCGGCCAACTGTCTGAAAGCCGAGAACATTTACTATATCGGTGACTTGGTGCAGCGCACCGAAGGCGAACTGCTCAAGACCCCGAATCTCGGCAAGAAATCGCTGACCGAAATAAAGGATGTTTTGGCCAAGTACAAGCTGAATCTGGGCATGAAAATCGATAGTTGGCCGCCGCCAAACCTGAACATCGAACAGGACGAGGAACGTACCGCCGCATCGCGTCGCGCCGTCGCCAGCATGGAACCCAGCATGGAACTCAGCATGGAAACCGCCGAGAAGCCATCCCAACCGGAGTCGGAGACCTCGGCGGACGACGGTGATAGCGATGTCGAACAGTAACATCTGATAAGTTCTTACCCGTCTAGCAATGAGCTGGATGATCTGGGTTTCAAGTTAATTTTCGAGTTGCAAGGAATTTGTCATGCGCCATTTAAATGCCGGTCGCAAACTGAATCGCACCAGCAGCCACCGCAAGGCCATGCTGCGTAACATGGCTGCTTCGTTGTTCACGCACGAACTGATCCGTACCACCCTACCCAAGGCCAAGGAACTGCGCCAAGTCGCGGAACCGTTGATTACCCTGTCCAAGGAAGATAGCGTGGCGCGCCGGCGACTGGCCTTCAGCCGGTTGCGCGACCGAAAAGTAGTGACCAAGCTGTTCAACGAACTCGGACCCCGCTATCGGGCGCGCCCCGGTGGTTATTTACGCATTCTGAAGTGTGGTTTCCGAGCCGGTGATAATGCGCCGATGGCTTATGTCGAATTGGTGGATCGCCCCGCCGCGGCCAAGGGTTGAACGGACCCCGGATCGCGCCGAGGGAGGTAAGAGCCGGGTCCAATCCGGCTTTTTTGTGTCCGCGGACATTGCAACCCATGATCTTGGCATTGTTTACTGATTTTGGTTGGCAGGGGCCTTATGTCGGCTTGTTAAAGCTGGCGTTGGCGCGAGAGGCGCCGGGGGTGCCAGTGATCGATCTGCTGCACGATGCGCCTGCGTTTGCCGTGCGCGAAGCCGCCTATCTGCTGGCGGCCTACGCACCGGAATTTCCGACCGACACGGTATTCGTGGGGATCGTCGATCCGGGGGTCGGGGGAGCGCGGGCCGGGCTGATGGTGAATGCGGATGGGCGCTGGTTGGTAGGGCCGGATAATGGGCTGTTCGACCGGGTCGTGGCGCGCGCCCGGCGGGTGACGGTTTGGCGGTTGACTTGGCGGCCAGAGCGGTTATCGGCGTCGTTTCACGGCCGGGACTGGTTCGCGCCAGTGGCGGCGCGGCTGGCGGCGGGAACCGCCCGACCCGAGCAACTGGGAGAGCCCATGTCGTTCACCGATCAGAACTGGCCGGACGATTTGGCGCGGATCGTTTATGTCGACCGGTATGGGAACGCCATGACCGGTATTCGGGCGGAGGCCCTGGAGCCCGGGACGGTGATCCGAGCCGGGCTCCACGAGTTACGCTGGGCGCGAACATTTTGTCAGGTCCCCGTGGGACAGGGGTTCTGGTATGAAAACTCCAGCGGGTTGGTGGAGTTGGCGGTCAATCAGGGTAGCGCCGCCGCGCAGTTGCAGGTGCGGGTAGGCGATGCCGTAACCGTGCTCGGCACCACGCGAACCACTGTTCGCGACTATTGAGTCATTTAGCCTCACAGACCGCATACCTCGGGCCTATTTGGCGATGGCTGCGCCAAGCTGCTGGCTCAGACCTTGAATGACTAGGAGGTTGTAGCGGGCTTCACGCAGTTCCGGGTAGGGGCCGAAGCATTCGCCGAACACTTTGAACCACCATCCATCCCGCTCGAACCAGATAAATCGGTACTGTAGTTTGTGGATGCCACGCATGGATTAACCTCTCACCTGTCACTGCAATTTATCACCGACCCAGCGCGCTTGGCGAAACGTCCTGAATCCTGGTCTTATGCTTTGGTCCTGCTTTGGCCTGGATGTTCGATCAAGAACCAGGCTGCTGGCTGATCACATCATTCTAGTTGATGGAAAGCCGCCTGGAGTGCGGCATGGTCAGCGACTTGTAACAATCAGCATAGATGATTTCTTGTTGCAATGCAGAATAAAAATGCCGCACGAACGCCCACAATGGCGCTCGTGCAGCATGGTATTTTGAAAAGGGGCTAAAAAAATAATTGATTTTTTAAATCAGCAAGATAGAAAAACTTACTTAGATGACCCGCAACAGCAGTTTGCCGATGTGGCGGTTGGATTCCATGAGCGTGTGCGCAGCGGCGGCTTCAGTCAGCGGGAAGACTCGATCGATCAGGGGCCGGATCGCGCCATTTTCCAGCAGCGGCCAGACGATTTCCCGCAGGGCTTGGGCGATGGGCGCTTTGTCGGCGACCGGACGGGCGCGCAGGGTCGAGCCGGTGATCGTCAGCCGTTTCATCATGACCGGTGCCAAGTTCAATTCCATTTTGGCGCCGCGCAGAAAGGCGATGAAGACCAAGCGGCCTTCGACCGCCAGCGCGCTGAGATTGCGTTGCACGTAATCGCCGCCGACCATGTCCAGAATCACGTCCACCCCTCGATTACGGGTGACGTCCTTGATGACCTGGACGAAATCCTCCTCGCGATAGTCGATCGCCCGTTCCGCGCCTAGATCGAGGCAAGGTTGAACCTTTTCGCCGCCGCCGACGGTGGCGAAGACTCGCGAGCCGAGCGCCTTAGCCAATTGGATGGCGGTGGTGCCGATGCCGCTGGCGCCGCCGTGGACCAACAGAATCTCACCGGGTTGCAGGCGCGCCCGGTCGAAGACGTTGCTCCAGACTGTGAAAAAAGTCTCGGGCAGGGCGGCGGCCTGTTGCGCGCTCAATCCGGTGGGTATCGGCAGGCACTGCGGGGCCGGGGCGACGCAATACTCGGCGTACCCGCCGCCGGTCAGCAACGCGCAGACCGGGTCGCCGACCCGCCATGCGTCCACGCCTGCGCCGAGCGCGACGACGGTTCCGGCCACTTCCAGCCCTGGAATATCGGAAGCGCCCGGCGGCGGGGGATAGCTGCCTTGCCGCTGCAGGCAGTCGGGACGATTGACGCCGGCGGCCGCGACCTGGATCAGCACTTCGCCGGGCGCGGGTTGGGGAACTGGCCGCTGGGTGGGCCGCAGTTTTTCGGGACCACCCGGTTCGGTGATTTCAATGGCGGTCATCAGTTCAGGCAGGATTGGGTTCATGGCGCGGTCTCGGAGTCTCTACAAAAACCCCCTCTCCCAGAGAGAGAGGGGGTTAGGGGTGAGGGTTTTTCAAAGTCAATCAGGAGCATTTGGAATCGCCGCAGTTCAGGCAGGTCAGGCAGCCGTCCATGACGATGACGGCCTTGGTGTGGCATTTGCCGCAGAGGGTGGCTTCCGGAGGAAAGGTGCTCTCGCCGAGGTCCTCGACCACTTTCACGCCCATGGCGTACTTGTCGCGTTGTTCGTCGATGTGTTTGCGTTGGTGCGCGTCGGGACCGTCTTCCGTCAGCAGGCCAATCGAGCGTAGATGGGATTCGATCACGTCGCCGATTTCCGCCACCAGCGAGGGCATGTATTTACCACCCTTCTTGAAATAGCCGCCTTTCGGGTCGAATACCGAGCGCAGTTCCTCGACCAGAAAGGTCACGTCGCCGCCCTTGCGAAACACCGCCGAGATGATGCGGGTCAGGGCGACGATCCATTGAAAATGCTCCATCGCCTTGGAGTTGATGAAAATTTCGAACGGGCGCCGGATTTCGTCTGGAGTGCCTGGATTGAGGACGATGTCGTTGATGGTGATGTACAGGGCATGGTCCGACAGCGGCGTTTTGACCTTGTAGGTCGCGCCGGGCAGCACGTCGGGCCGGGCCAGGCTCTCGTGCATCTGTTGCAGGGCCGCCACGGCGGGAGACGTCGCCGGCGCGGGTGGCGCGTCGTCGGGTTTGACGACGCTGTAAGCAACGATTTTTTTGTCGATTTTGGTAGCCATGGCATCTTCCCCTCCAACGAAAAGTAGCCCCTATATTGCCTTAGAATTTCCCGTAGTACCCCTCCTTGATCGCATCGAACAGATTCGCCGCCGTGTGAATCTCTCCGTCGTATTCGACCTCTTCGTTCCCCTTGACCTCGATTTCCGAACCATCCTCCAGCACGAACCGATAGCGAGTATTCGCCAAATCCTGCTCCTTCACCAGCACCCCCTGGAACGCCGCCGGATTGAAGCGAAAGGTGGTGCAGCCTTTCAAGCCCTGCTCGTAGGCGTATAAATAGATGTTCTTGAAGTCCTCATACGGGAAGTCGGTGGGTACGTTGGCCGTCTTGGAGATACTCGAATCGATCCACTTCTGCGCGGCGGCCTGGATATCCACATGCTGGGTCGGGGTCACGTCGTCGGCGGTAATGAAGTAGGTTGGCAGCCGCTGCTCGGAAAATTCGGCGTCGGGCAGGGCCTTGGCGTTGACCAGATGCCGATAGGCCAGCAGCTCGAAGGAGAACACATCCACCTTCTCCTTGGATTTCTTGCCGGAGCGGATGACGTTCCGAAAATAGTGATGGGCGAAACTGGGTTCGATGCCGTTGCTGGCGTTGTTGGCCAGCGACAGGGCGATCGTACCGGTGGGCGCGATGGAACTGTGATGTGTGAACCGGGCGCCGATACGGGCCAGTTCCTCGACCAACTCCGGTTCGACCCCGGCGACCTGTTGCATGTAGCGGCTGTAGCGAGCGTGCA
Organism: Candidatus Competibacteraceae bacterium; assembly: GCA_046485105.1. Taxonomy (GTDB): domain Bacteria; phylum Pseudomonadota; class Gammaproteobacteria; order Competibacterales; family Competibacteraceae; genus REEE01. The sequence continues at coordinate 18,110 of JAWOHQ010000459.1, forward strand.
GCACTTTGCCCTTGACGTGGTCGCCCGCCTTGAGACCGTCGCGGGCCATTTCCGGGCGCTTGCGCAGCATCTCGACGGTCACGGTGAAATCCCGTTCGAGGATCGGGGCCGGGCCTTTCTCCCGCGCCAGGTCCAGGGCGACGCGCCACCCGGTCAACGCCATTTCCCGGGTCACCTCCTCGGTGAACACCAGCGATTCCGGCGAGCCGTATTTCATCCGGAGCATGGTCAGCGTGGAACCGAGGCCCAAATACCCCATGCCATGCCGACGCTTGTCGAGGATTTCCCGACGTTGCGGCTCCAGCGGCAGGCCGTTGATTTCCACCACGTTGTCGAGCATCCGGGTGAAGATGGCGACAACCTTCCGGTAGGTTTCCCAGTCGAAACGGGCTTTTTCCGTGAACGGATTTTGGACGAAGGGAGTCAGGTTGACCGAACCGAGCAGACACGACCCGTAGGGGGGGAGCATCTGTTCGCCGCAAGGATTACTGGCGCGAATGTTTTCGCAGAACCAGTTATTATTCATATCGTTAACTTCATCGATAAGAATGAATCCCGGTTCGGCGTAATCGTAGGTTGACGCCATGATTACGTCCCACAAGCGCCGGGCGCGAATGGTTCGATAAATCTTGCAAGCGACCTGCCCGCTGTCGTTGACGATCAAGCCTTCCTGGGTCGGCCAGTCGCGCCAGATGATGTTCGCGGCGTCGCGCAGGTCGACGCCATCCTGCTCGGCTTCCTTGGCCAGCAGCGGAAAGGCCAGCACCCAGTCGGCATCCTGTTTGACAGCTTCCATGAACTCGCGGGTGATCAGCAGCGACAGGTTGAATTGGCGCAGCCGACCCGCCTCGCGCTTGGCGCGGATGAATTCCATGGCATCCGGGTGACCGATATCGAACGTGCCCATCTGCGCCCCTCGCCGCCCGCCCGCCGAGGACACGGTGAAACACATTTTGTCGTAGATATCCATGAACGACAGCGGCCCAGAGGTGTAGGCTCCAGCGCCGGAAACGTAGGCGCCGCGCGGCCGGAGCGTGGAAAAGCAATAGCCAATGCCGCAGCCTGCTTTCAGCGTCAGCCCCGCTTCATGCACTTTGCGCAGGATATCGTCCATGGAATCCAGGATCGTCCCGGAAACCGTGCAGTTGATGGTGGAAGTGGCCGGTTTATGTTCCCAGGCGCCGGCGTTGGAAATAATGCGTCCCGCCGGGATGGCGCCGTGGCGCAAGGCCCACAAAAATTTCTCGTACCAGCATTCGCGCAGTTCTGGAGTGGCTTCCACATCAGCGATCGCCCGGGCGACCCGCTGGCAGGTGCCGTCGATGGTTTCGTCGATCGGACGCCCATCCTTGGCTTTCAGCCGGTATTTCTGATCCCAGATATCCCAGGACGCCGGTTGCATCGGTACGTCGGCGGCGGCGGTCGAGCAATCGACGGGTTGCAGGTGCGCGGTCTTCATGGGCCAGTGGTCTCCCAGGGTTTTATTCATTCGCCAAGAGCCAGCGATATCAGTGGCTGGTCCGGCTGGATGCGGGCGCTGTCCGAATCCCGCTTGGCGGTTCCGGCTTGTGGATTCTAGAGGATGCTTGAAGAAATTCCAGAGGCAATTTCTACATAATGTGGTTTTTAAATAACCGAACTACAATATAATGTATTGAAAGGCGTAATTAACATATTGTTTCCAATGATAATCGCCGGAGCGCCGGATCTGGTTCGGCGCCTGGAAAACCTTTTAACAGAAACCTTGTTGTCAAGGGGTAGCGCCAGTGGTATAACCGGCTAAAATTTTGGTTGGTTCCGCCGTCATCAACGGCTACAAAAATTGAGGGAGAACCCATGAAGATCCTGTATGCCCCTCTTGTGATCCTTTGTCTCGGGCTAGGGGCTTGTACGTCCTCGATACCGGTTAAGACAAACCATCCGCTCACCTACCAAAGAGAACTGCTAGCGGTTCATCATTGGGATGTGATGGCCGCTGATGTGGCTAACTGGCTACAAAATCTACTGATAGGCGCCAGTGGCGAGCAAGGCCAAGCTCCGGCGCAGGATATCCGCCCGGTTGCTTTGTATGTCCAGCAACCTCAATACGGCAGTGAAGCCGGCGATGTTTTTCATGATCTGCTGATTACACAGCTAGCCAATCGCGGTTTCATCATGGGTATGAATCCGTCGCACGGGTTGCTGGTGAGCTATGACATCCAGGCGGTGACACAGCCATGGATGTTGGCAAAAACCGACGACAGTGAAGTGGTTATCAATGCTTCGGTGATGAGCGGCGACCGCTACGTGGGTCGTTTTAGCGACATCTACTATATCCCGCATGAAAACAAGGGGTTGTACATCGCCAGAGGACCGGCGCCAGTGACCACTCGGATGATGGAGATCGTCGGGCCATGATTGGAAAAACCTTGCTGCGCGGGGCGGTGGCCCTGTTGATGACGTTGAGTCTGGGTATCCTGGGGTGCGCGTCCTCGACGGACGACGCGCCGATCCGGCCGATCATTCGGGATGCCGATCTGGTCGGCAAGAACTACAACGCGGCCGAAGCGCTGTTGGCGCGGACGCCGTGGCTCAAGGAACGGCGGGATCCGCTGCTGGCGGCTTCCTTCGTCGATATCAATAATCTTGAAATCTCATCCGGTCTGGGCCGGGTTATCGGCGAGCAGATTGGCTCGCAATTCACCCAACAGGGCTTTACGGTCATGGAGATCCGGATGCGCGACAACATCTACGTGGCCGAGGGGTCGGGGGAATTCGCGCTGTCGCGCTCGGTTCGGGAAATCAGCCAGTCCCATAACGCGGCGGCGGTGATCGCCGGCACCTACGCGGTCGGCCGGCAATCGGTGTTCGTCAACGCCCGGTTGATCCGCGCCACGGATAACCTGGTGCTGGCGGCTTACGACTATGTGCTGCCGCTCGGACCGGACGCCCGGGCATTGCTGGCGGCGCAATAGCCCTGTAGCCAACAGGCGTCTGGCTTCCAAAACGCCCTTTCCTCCGCAACTGGGGGAAAGGGCGTTTCTTTTGGTCGTGGTGGGGCTTATGGAGCAGCGGTCAGACCCAGGCGCTCACCGATGGCCAGCGTCGGCCCGGCCTGATTCATGGTGTAGAAATGCAGGCCTGGCGCGCCGCCGTCCAGCAGGCGTTGGCAAAGATCGGTCACCACGTCCAGCCCAAAGGCGCGAATCGCGTCGCGGTCGTCGCCGAAACCTTCCAGCCGTTTGCGAATCCAGCGAGGGATTTCCGCGCCACAGCCGTCCGAAAACCGCGCCAATTGCGTGAAGTTGGTGATCGGCATGATTCCGGGCACGATGGGTAAATCGAGCCCCAGTGTTTCACAGTCATCGACGAAACGGAAGTAGGCGTCCGGATTGTAAAAGTACTGGGTAATGGCGCTGTTGGCGCCGGCCTCGACCTTTCGCTTGAAATTGCGCAGATCGCCTTCGGGATTCGGAGCTTGCGGATGAAATTCCGGATAGGCGGCGACTTCGATGTGAAAGTGGTCGCCGGTCGTGGCGCGAATGAACTCCACCAGTTCGTTGGCATAGCGAAATTCACCGAACTCGCACATCCCCGAGGGCAGGTCGCCGCGCAGGGCGACGATGCGGTGAATGCCTTGGGCGCGGAAGCGGTCCAGAATCTCGCGAATCCCGACGCGCGTGGAGGCCACGCACGTCAGGTGTGGGGCGGCGTCCACGCCGCCGTGGGCTTGAATCGTCTCAATCGCCTGGAAGGTGCGCTCGCGCGTGGAGCCGCCCGCACCGTAGGTCACCGAGAAGAACGCCGGCCGCATCCGCATGAGTTCATTACGAGCGGCGAACAACTTATCCATGCCCTCGTCAGTATTCGGCGGGAAGAATTCGCAACTGAAAATCTTGGGCCAGTCGGCTTGGGAATGCATGGGCTTGGATTATTTGCGGGGTCTTGGGGAAGACCGATCCGTTCGAGAGCGGCGCGAGCAAGTCCCCGTGGGATGATGGCATCAAGGATCATGGCGGCGCCAAGGCGCCGCCAGCCAAGGATTAATACCGATAGCTGTCCGGCTTGAACGGCCCATCCGCGGCAACGCCGATATACGCGGACTGCTCCGGGGTCAGCGTGGTCAGTCGCGCACCGATTCGGCCGAGGTGCAGCCGGGCGACTTTCTCGTCCAGATGCTTGGGCAGCACGTAGACCTTGTTCTCGTACTGCTCGCCACGGGTGAACAGCTCGATCTGCGCCAGCACCTGGTTGGTGAAGGAATTGGACATCACAAAACTGGGATGGCCAGTGCCACAGCCCAGATTGACCAGCCGGCCCTCCGCCAGCAGAATGATGCGCTTACCGTCGGGGAAGATGATGTGATCGACCTGTGGCTTGATGTTTTCCCAGCGGTACTTCTTCATGCTGGCGATATCGATTTCGGAATCGAAGTGGCCGATGTTGCAGACGATGGCCTGATTCTTCATTCGCGTCATGTGATCGTGGGTGATGACGCCGACGTTGCCGGTGGCGGTCACGAAAATATCGGCTTGGTCGGCGACTTCGTCCATCGCGACCACCCGATAGCCTTCCATCGCCGCCTGCAAGGCGCAGATCGGGTCGATCTCGGTGACCCACACCGTCGCCCCCAAGCCGCG
>JAWOHQ010000466.1:0-8142 GCA_046485105.1 Candidatus Competibacteraceae bacterium
ACTCGATGATTTTCGCGACGACGCCGGCGCCGACGGTGCGGCCGCCCTCGCGGATGGCGAAGCGCAGGCCCTCGTCCATGGCGATCGGGGCGATCAGGCTGACCCGGACCTTCACGTTGTCGCCGGGCATGATCATCTCCACCCCCTCGGGCAGGTCGACCGCGCCGGTGACGTCGGTGGTGCGGAAGTAAAACTGCGGCCGGTAGCCCTTGAAAAACGGGGTGTGCCGCCCGCCTTCTTCCTTGCCCAGCACGTACACCTCGGCTTCGAATTGGGTGTGCGGGGTGATGGTGCCGGGCTTGGCCAGCACTTGCCCGCGTTCGACGTCGTCGCGCTTGGTGCCGCGCAGCAGCACCCCGACGTTGTCCCCGGCCTCGCCCTGGTCGAGCAGCTTGCGGAACATCTCGACCCCGGTGCAGACGGTCTTGACCGTGGGCCGAATCCCGACGATGGCCACTTCCTCGCCGACCTTGACCCGCCCGCGCTCGATCCGCCCCGTCACCACCGTGCCGCGCCCGGAGATCGAGAACACGTCCTCGATCGGCATCAGGAACGGTTTGTCGATCTCGCGCTGCGGTTGCGGGATGTAGCTGTCCATCGCCGCCACCAGCCGGTGGATCGAGGCTTCGCCCAGCTCGCCGGGGTCGCCTTCCAGGGCCTTGAGCGCCGAGCCGGTGACGATCGGAATGTCGTCGCCGGGGAAGTCGTAGCTGCTGAGCAGCTCGCGCACTTCCATCTCGACCAACTCCAGCAGTTCGGGGTCGTCGACCATGTCGGCCTTGTTTAAATACACGACGATGTAGGGCACCCCCACCTGCCGGGCCAGCAGAATGTGCTCGCGGGTCTGCGGCATCGGCCCGTCGGCCGCCGACACCACCAGCACCGCGCCGTCCATCTGCGCGGCCCCGGTGATCATGTTCTTGATGTAGTCGGCGTGCCCCGGACAGTCGACGTGGGCGTAGTGCCGCGCCGGCGATTGGTATTCGACGTGCGCCGTGGCGATGGTGATCCCCCGCGCCTTCTCTTCCGGCGCGGAGTCGATCTGGTCGTAGGCCTTGAATTCCCCGCCGAACTGCGCCGCCATCACCCGGGTGATCGCGGCCGTCAGCGTGGTCTTGCCGTGGTCCACGTGACCGATCGTCCCCACGTTGACGTGCGGCTTGTTGCGCTCAAACTTTTCTTTGGACACCGTACTGACTCCAATCCATATCAAAATTTAACAAACGCTTCAGGAGGTCTTCTTGATGACCGACTCGGCGATCGCCGCGGGGGCTTCGTTGTATTTGGCGAATTCCATGGAATAGGTCGCGCGCCCCTGAGTGGCCGAACGCAGGTCGGTGGCGTAACCGAACATCTCGGCCAGCGGCACTTCCGCGCGGATCACCTTGCCCGACGGCGAGTCATCCATGCCCTGCAAGATCCCGCGGCGGCGATTGAGATCGCCCATCACGTCGCCCATGTAATCCTCGGGGGTCACCACTTCGACTTTCATGATCGGCTCCAGCAACACCGCGCCGGCTTTGAGCGCACCGTCCTTGAAACCTATCGAGCCGGCGATTTTGAAGGCCATTTCGCTGGAGTCCACCTCGTGGTAGGAACCGTCGAAGATCGTAACCTTGACATCCACCACCGGGTAACCGGCCAACACACCCTTCTCCATCTGTTCCTGCACGCCCTTGTCCACCGCCGGGACATATTCCCGGGGCACCACGCCCCCGACGATGGCGTTGACGAATTCGTAGCCGGCGCCCGGTTCTTGGGGTTCCAGGCGCAGCCAGACGTGGCCGTACTGGCCCCGCCCGCCGGACTGCCGCACGAACTTGCCTTCCTGCTCAACCGCCTTGCGAACGGTCTCGCGGTAGGCGACGCGCGGCTTGCCGATATTGGCGTCCACCTTGAACTCACGCTTCAGGCGGTCGACGATGATCTCCAGGTGCAACTCACCCATGCCGGAAATGATGGTCTGGCCGGACTCGGGATCGGTGTGAACCCGAAACGAGGGGTCTTCATGCGCCAACTTGGCCAGGGCGATGCCCATTTTCTCCTGATCGGCCTTGGTTTTGGGCTCGACCGCAATCGAGATGACCGGTTCGGGGAATTCCATCCGCTCGAGGGTGATGACGTGGTCGGGGGTGCATAGCGTATCGCCGGTGGTCACGTCCTTCAGGCCCACGCAGGCAGCGATATCGCCAGCGCGGATTTCCTTGATTTCCTCGCGGCTGTTGGCGTGCATCTGCACCAGGCGACCGATGCGCTCCCGTCGGCTCTTGATCGGGTTGTAGACCGCGTCTCCGGAGTTAACGACTCCGGAGTAACAGCGAATAAAGGTCAGGGTGCCGACGAAGGGGTCGGTGGCGATCTTGAAGGCCAGCGCCGCAAATGGCGCGCCGTCGTCGGCCCGCCGCTCGCCCTCGCTCTCGGCGGCGTCGTCCAGCACCCCTTTGACCGGGGGTTTTTCGATCGGTGACGGCAGATAACGGATCGCCGCATCCAACATCGCCTGTACGCCCTTGTTCTTGAAGGCGGAGCCGCACAACGCGGGCACGATCTCGCCCTTGATGGTGCGGGCGCGCAAGCCGGCGTAGATTTCCTCCTCGCTGAGGGCTTGACCTTCTAGGTATTTATCCATCAATTCGTCGGACGATTCAGCGGCGGCCTCAACCATCTTCTCGCGCCACGCCTCGCAGTCGGCTTGCAAGCCGCCGGGAATATCGCCGTACTCGAACTTCATGCCGAGGCTGTCTTCGTCCCAGTAGATGGCTTGCATCTTGACCAGATCGACGACGCCCTTGAACTGATCCTCGGCCCCGATAGGCAGTTGGATCGGCACCGGGGTGGCGCCCAATCGGGTCCGAACCTGCTCGACCACCCGCAGGAAATCGGCGCCGGCGCGGTCCATCTTGTTGACGAACGCCAACCGCGGCACGCCGTATTTGTTGGCTTGCCGCCAGACGGTTTCAGACTGTGGCTCGACGCCGCCCACCGCGCAGAATACCGCGCAAGCGCCGTCCAGCACCCGCAGCGAACGTTCGACTTCAATGGTGAAATCCACGTGGCCGGGGGTGTCGATAACATTGATGCGGTGTTCGTCGAACTGGCTGGCCATGCCAGCCCAGAAACAGGTAGTGGCGGCGGAAGTGATGGTGATCCCCCGTTCCTGTTCCTGCGCCATCCAATCCATGGTGGCGGCGCCGTCGTGGACTTCGCCCAGCTTGTGGGAAACGCCCGTATAAAACAGGATGCGCTCGGACACGGTGGTCTTACCAGCATCAATGTGAGCCATGATGCCGATATTGCGATAGCGCTCGATGGGGGTTTTGCGAGCCACGGCTCAGTCCTCGAAACTTACCAGCGGTAATGGGCGAAGGCTTTATTGGCTTCCGCCATGCGATGCACGTCTTCGCGCTTCTTGACGGCGGCGCCACGACTGTCGGCGGCGTCCAGCAATTCACCGGCCAAGCGGCGGGCCATGGACTTCTCGCTGCGTTTGCGGGCGGAGTCGATGATCCAGCGCATGGCCAGGGTGTTGCGGCGCACCGCGCGCACTTCAACCGGCACTTGATAGGTCGCGCCGCCCACGCGGCGGGATTTCACCTCGACCACCGGGCGCACGTTATCCAGGGCCTGCTCCAGCACCTCCACCGGATTGCTCTTGCCTTTTTCCTCCATGGCTTCAAGCGCGCCGTAGACGATTTTCTCGGCGACGGATTTCTTGCCGCGCTCCATGACCATGTTGACAAACTTGGCCAGCATCTCGCTACCGTGCTTGGGATCGGGGAGGATGATCCGTTTGGGAACTTCTCTTCTTCTGGGCATAACCGTCTCTCTGACTCGGCGAAACTCAGGACTTGGGCCGCTTGGCGCCGTACTTGGAACGCCCTTGGCGTCGCTTGGTTACCCCGGAGGTGTCCAAACTGCCGCGCACGATGTGATAGCGCACGCCGGGCAGATCCTTGACGCGACCGCCGCGGATCAGCACCACGGAGTGTTCCTGCAAGTTATGGCCTTCGCCGCCGATATAGCTAGTCACTTCCTGGCCGTTGGTCAGGCGCACGCGCGCCACCTTGCGGAGCGCCGAATTGGGCTTCTTGGGCGTCGTAGTGTAGACGCGCGTGCAAACGCCGCGCTTTTGCGGGCAGCCTTCCAACGCCGGCACGTTGCTTTTGGTCTTGATTCTGACCCGCGGATTACTTACCAACTGGTTGATTGTGGCCATCTGCTCCTGACTCCAGAGAGAGCGAAATTCGATCGACCTGGACAGCGGGCCTACGCTGGTTTGGGTCCGGGTCTGCAAAGACGCGGGACTATAGGCGGGCGAGCCATTGATGTCAAGTTCGGCGCTGATGTCAAGTTCGGCGCTTTTCACGAACGACGCCCTCACCGCCCCAGTCGAGGCGGATCTGGAACCACACTCGCGGCCGCTGGCGTCGCGCGCCATGCCCGGCGTGCGGCCGGCCAACGAAATCATCACGCTGCTGCTAGTCTATAGATGCAGGACTTTCGCTAATCAACTGGGTGTCGTCATACCCGTGAAAACGAGTATCCATTCTTTTCAGTAGGTTACTGGATTCCCGCTGGCGCGGGAATGACGGAAAGCGAAAGTCCTGAGATGAAGAGTCGTGTGGCCAGCAAATCGCCCACCCGCAAGTTCTTACAGAACGAGCCCCACGGAAATGGTAACCCAGGTTACCGGCGCATAACCTTGGTCTCGACGGGAGAATCCAACAGCCCTGCTTGGGGGTGCGCGGCGAGGAACTGGGTCGGGGGAAGGAGTTGCTCAATGCCGTTACAGCATCGTTTGTAGGAAAAGTGAAGGCCATGGAAATTCCGGGTTACACAATCGTGCGCGAACTTGGCAAGGGCGGCATGGCCACCGTCTATCTTGCCATTCAAACGCCGCTGAACCGTCAAGTTGCGCTAAAGGTGACGGAACCCGGGCTGGCGGCCCTCGATAATTTCGCGGAGCGCTTTATCAAGGAAGGGCAAATCATCGCTCGATTTCGCCATCCCCAAATCATCACCATCTACGATTTCAACACGTATGACCGCTATTACTACTTTTCCATGGAGTTCCTGCCTGGAGGAACTTTATCCCAAAAAATCAAACAGGGACTCACCCAGGAACGCATCCTGACGATCATCAAATGGATCGCTGGAGCGCTGGCCTACGCCCACCAACGCGGCGTGATCCACCGCGATATCAAGCCGCAAAATATTCTATTCCGCGAAGACGACACCCCGGTACTGAGCGATTTCGGCGTTGCCAAGGTGATGAAAACCAGCGCTAACGCCGAGGATACCCAACTGACCGCCTTGGGGACCATCCTCGGCAGTCCGCGCTACATGAGTCCGGAACAAATCACTGGCCAGACCCTCGATGCGCGTTCGGACCTGTACAGCCTCGGTATTGTGTTTTACGAAATGCTCGCCGGACGGCCGCTCTTTCAAGCGAGCGATGTCGTGAGCCTCGCGCTGATGCACTGTACGGAACCCATCCCGGCGTTACCGATGGGGTTTGGTCGGTTGCAGCCGATTCTGGAGAAATTGCTGGCCAAACGGGTCGCTGACCGGTTCGAGAACGCCGAGCAACTCATTCGAGCCATCGAACACGTCGAAAGCGGCGCTATCTTTCAGCCAGCAAAGGAAGACACGGCTCAGACCGTACCGTTTTCCAAAACCGACGCCGCAACAGAAAAAAACCATTCTTCCATCCGACGCAAACTCAGTCTGTTCGTCGGGGGTTTATTACTGTTAACCACGGTTGTCGTTGTCGGCGTTCATCTAAAACCTGATTTCGCGACCGACATCGGGTTGCCTGATGCTCGGAGACGCCACCAGCAACAGTCCGAACATTTTCTGAGGCAGGCCCGCGCCCGCCATCAACAAGGCGAACTGGCGGACAGCCTGAAGCTGATCGAACAAGGTTTGAACCTGGTTCCCGGACAACCGGATCTGTTGCTGCTGCGTGATCAGGTGCGCATCGAACTCGAAAACAGGAACCGCATCAATCGGTTGCTACAACATTGCGCGGGGCGGTTCCCACTCGACCGTCTGTCGGCCGAGGAAAGCACCGCGGCCGTGACGTGCTACAGTCAGATCGTGCAACTGGATTCCGCGAATACTGAAGCGCAAGCCGCGCTGGATCGGATCGCCAACCATTATGCGGATTGGGCCAACGCCGCACTTTTACGAGGGGAGATCTCCAAGGCCGAGGACTTTCTGGAGCGGCTGAGCCAGATGAAACCCGATCATCCACTGCTTCCCAACCTGAGAAGGGATATTCGAGATATTGAGGCGCAGCGGCTCCGGGAAGCGGAGGAAACAGTTCAACGCCAGGCCGCCGAGGAAACCCGGCGCAAGGCCGAAGAAGAGGCCCGACGCCAGGCCGCCGAACAGCCGCGCCGTCCAGCGGCCCAGGAAACCCAACGCAAGCCCCCCGTGGCCGGTAGCAGCGCAAACCGCGAGCGCCGCTGTGGAGATATCCTGAGTCGTATTACACTTGGAGAGCCGGTTTCAAATCAGGACCGAGCATTTCTCACCAAGGAGTGCCGATAGATGAATAAAGCTATTTTCTGTGTGGAAAGACTAATTCGTCCTTTGACTGCCGTGGCGTTCGTCGCGGCACTTGGAGCCTGTGCCACCTCCCCGCAAACCCCGACTCCGCCAGTCGCCCCGCAACCCATCCCAGTGCTGCCTTTTGATGAAGCAGTTCTGAAGGCGGCAAACGATTTGTTTGCCAAGGCGCAATTGCCATCGGCCGCTTCGGTACCTCCAGTCCGATATCCATTGGTGATCGATCCTCTAGTGGATGGGATGACAGGAGATCAGTCAGCCGCCACGGTATCGATGCAATCCCGGATCGAGCAGTTGGCGCGCGAACAATATCCTCAGTTCGACGTGCAACCGTTCTCGACCGCCACGGTGGACCAATCACCCATCGTACTCGTCGGCACCTTTACCCCCATCAATCAGGAAGGCAAGACCGAGGGAACCCGGGAAGCCTATCGCATCTGTCTGGCGCTGGCCGATCTCAGATCGGGCACGATCGTAAGCAAGGGCGTCGCGCGCGCGCAGCCTCAAGGGGTCAACGCGACCCCCACCAGCTACTTTCAGGACAGCCCGGTCTGGATGAGAGATCCGGCCACGGAGGGGTACATTAAAACCTGTCAAGGGACCAAGCCGGGCGATCCGATCAACCCGGTTTACGCTGACCGGATCAGAACGGCGGCGCTGATCGGCGAAGCCATCGAGGCCTACAATGCCGGCCAGTACCAGCGGGCGCTCGCTCTGTATGAGGAAGCACGACAAACCCCAGGAGGCGATCAGCTGCGGGTGTACAACGGTATTTATCTCGCCCAATGGAGGCTTGGCCAGCGTAAGGCGGCCACCGAATCCTTCGGTCAGATCGTCAATTACGGTCTCGCCAACCAAAACCTGGCGATCCGGTTCCTGTTCCGACCGGGGTCGACGGCGTTCTTACCGAACCCCCAGATCTCCGGCCCCTATCCTCTATGGCTGCGACAGGTGGCGATACACACCGCCAACAGCAACGCCTGCCTGGAAATCACCGGCCACACCAGCCCCACCGGACCGCAACCACTCAATGATCGTCTGTCGTTGCGGCGGGCGGAGTACATCCAGCAGCGTCTGGAATCCCAGGCTCCCCAACTCGACAAGCGCACCATCGCGACCGGTAAGGGCTCCAGCGAAAACCTGGTGGGCACGGGGAAAGATGATCTCAGCGATGCCCTCGACCGCAGGGTCGGCTTCCAGGTCATCGACTGCGGGGTCCCAGCCAGCGCGGCTACAGGGAATGAGGTACGCACCCCTGGCGCACGGATCTGAAACACTCTTCAGCCTGTTCTCCAACGCTCAGAGCAATACTTGCGGGCCGGCGCTCTGGATGCCGGCTCGTTATCCACCGTGCGGAGCGATGGACCAAAGACAAACAGGGCCTTCAGGCATCATTATTTCCCAACACGACTTGCCGGCGTTGCCTGGCGAAGTCCAGCAAGCGCCGGATCGGTATTGCCGCTCGCTCGCGCACCGCCTCCTCGATGACGATCTCGTTTCGGCCGCTCTCCAAAACCCGCGCCAGATTGCGCAACCCGTTCATCGCCATCCACGGACAGTGGGCGCAAC
>JAWOHQ010000170.1:0-12361 GCA_046485105.1 Candidatus Competibacteraceae bacterium
TAATCCGCTCCGTGGCGTTCCAGTAAGATGTTGTCCCGGGCGAAGGCGTACTCATCCTGATACCAGCGCAGCACGGCTTCGATCTTGCCGCAACTGGCGGTCAGGTGCTGGTCCTCGCTCTGGACACGCCGGTAAGCGCCAAACACGCCGCGCTCCGGGTCATAACCGACGTGGCTGGCATGGATGATCACCATATCCCGGCCGTGTTCGGCGTGAGGCGCGTGGCGGTCGGTGGCGACGATCCCGCCCACCTGACCATGGTTGAACGGGAAAACCCCGAAATGCTGGGTAATCAGGATGATCGGATAACCCTGATTCTCGTCCGAGCAGAACGCCCGCGAGGGCATGATCTTGCCGGGCTCAAAACCGAGCGACTTGCACAGGTTGTACAGCCGGGGAATGAAGCTGCTGTAGCGCAACATCATGCCGGCGATGTGAAAATCCGCCATCAGGGTGCGGATATTGGCGGTCGAGGAGTACATGAGCAACTCCGCGGTCTGAAGAAGGAGGCTGAAGGCCAAGGGGAAAAGGGGCAAGGTTAAAGGGGAAAGAGGGAAGGCTCCCCCTTGGCAGGGGGAGAGGGGACTGAATAATTATACCTGGACCTGGAATGCCGGCAGGCCCAGCCCGGGCATCCTCCCAAACCAGCGCCTCGAGCGGCAGATCAATGCCCACGGTTTACGCGCATTCCGGGAACGACGCGCCCGCCTTCACCGGTCGCGCTCCGTGATCCGGCTCGAGGAATCTCGAACACGAACCTGGAGAAACGTCGACCAAGCTGACTGCGCCATCAACAAACTCGCCTGGCATTCAAGCAACTCTTCGACAAAGGCGCTGGCATGAAACTGTTTTTCAGCGATCAGCGCCACCGTCCACAACACGCCCGAGCCCAGCAGCAATCGGCCCGCGGCGGTGGAGAGCCATGCATAAAATCGGCTCAGAATTTGATACGGTTTTCCCCGCACGAAGATCAGGGCAGCAATGATCCACAAGCTGCCCAGCCACAGATCCCGAAATGTTCCATTCGTGACGAAGACCAGCCACCGCGATGCGTCCATCTTGCGCGTATCCACTTCGAGAACCACGACCGTGAAATACAACAGAATCAGCCCCAGAAAAAACACCCGGCTCGCCACATCGGCGGTCGAACGAAGCGCGCCGACCAGAAACAGGATTCCCACCAGAAGACACCCCACTTGGAAGTTCTCCATGGCGTGATTCTCAGCGGCGATTTGCGGATGGCTTCGCCATAACACCCACCAGAATACCGAGATTCCGGCATACCCGAGAATCCAGAAGAATACCCGTTGCTCACGCATGCGAGCGGCCATCGGCGCAGCACAAAGATTGGTTCATCAGCAGGTTAGACCTCATTACACAAAGTTTCCGGCCCGTGTCGGGTCGGATCATGGATCCAGACGGGCGCAGGCCTGGGTTGAAGCCCTAGCTGGCGCCGCGCAACAGGGCGGCCGGCGAGAGCCGTAGTTGGCGCAACAGGTATCGAGCCCCCAGGCCCAGCGCGCCGACGCTGACCAGCAGCGCGACCAGCGCGCCCGGCCACCCGACGAGGCCGGTATCGAGCGCCAGCCGATAGCGCAGCAGGAGACCGGCCAGCGCGGCGCCGATCCCGGTGGCAAAGACCGTGGTCAAGACGGCCAGCAGTAGGTATTCCAGATACAGGCTGAGACGAATCACCCCAATTCTGGCGCCCAAGGTGTGCAGCAGCGTGGCCAGGTAGAGTTGCCGGACCCGGTTCGCGGCCACGACGCCGACCAAGACCAGCAGGCTCGCGGCCAGCGTGACCGCGCCGATGGCGCTCAGTCCGGCGGCGGCCCGCGCGAGGAGACCGCGCGCCTCGTCCAGCAACAGATCGGTGCGCACGGTGACCACGTTGGGCTGCGCGGCGGCGATGCGGTTCTGGGCCGCGGCGGCTTCTCGAGAGTCGAGATAGGCCATGCCCACATAGCGGGTGATGAACGGGTCGAGCGCGCCGTCGGAGAAGATCGCTTCCAGCCACAACCGCGACTGGAACCGCTTCTGGCCGTAGATGGCGACCAGCTCGGCGGTCACGCGCTGGCCGAGGATGTCGAAGTGTAGGGTATCGCCGATCCGCAGGCCGAGCTGGTCGGCTTCGCGGTCCTCCATCGCCACCCGCGGCGGGCCTCGATAGTCGGCCGGCCACCAAGCGCCCCGAGTGACGACGACCTGGTCGAAATTGTTTTGCAAATAACTCATCTTATGCTCGTCGCGCGCCTCCAGGCGGCGGCGGGCATCCGCGCTGTCGCGCAGACGTTCGTTATCGACCCCGACCAACCGACCGAGCACCAGCGGCGCGAGGTCGAGTTGGGTCAGGCTGGGCGATTGCGCCAGCAGTTCGACGAACGCCGCCTGTTGCGCGGCGACGATGTCGTAGAACACCAGCGCCGGCGCGCGTTCGGGAACGATGTCGTCGATGGTGCGCAGCAGGGCATGCACCACCAGGGTGGAGGCCACCAGCAGCGTGAGCGCGGAGCCGAGCGACACCAGCGTGGGGCGCAGCGGGGAATCCGGCCGATACAGGCCGGACAGCGCCATCCGCCAGGCGAACCGTCCGGCCAGCCAGGGATGGTCGGCGGCGCGGCGCGCCAATGCGCGCAGCAACCGGACCAGTGCTTCCAGCAGGGCGAGCACGATCAGCAGGGCGAACAGGAACCCGACGCCGAACAGCGGGTCCGGCAGCGCCGTGACGACCAGCAGGACGACCAGCGCGGCGCAGCCCGCGGCGAACCACCAAGCGCGCGCCGGGGTGCGGGTGGCCGCGCCCTCCACGCCGCGAAACAGGGCGGCGGGGCTGATGGTGAGCGCCCGGCCCAGCGCCGGCAGCGCAAAGGTCAACGCGGTGAGCACGCCGAACAGCCAAGCCACCGCGAGTGGGAGAAACAGGTTCGCCCAAGTGCTGGCCACCGGCAGGCGCTCGGCGACGATCCCAGCACCGACCAGGGCCAGTGCTCCACCCAATCCGGCGCCCACCAGGCTGGACGCGCTCGCCAGCATCAGGATCTGCAGCAGGTACACGGCCGCCAGCCGCGCATCGCGCAAGCCGACCGCCCGCAGGGTAGCCAGCGTACCGAGCTTGCTCTGCAGATAGGCGTGTACGCTGTTGAAGACCCCGAGGCCGCCGATGAACAGGGCGCTGAGGCCGATCAGCAGCACGCCCGAGCCGATCTGGCCCAGCACCTCGCCCAAGCGCGCGTTACGCTCGATGAAGGTCCGAATCTCGGCGTCGCTGTCTGGGAAAGCGGCGACGAACGCTGACCGCCAGGCCTCGGGATCGAGGTCGGTGCGGACGCGATAGCGATAGGCCGGACGGCTGCCCGGCTGGAGCAGCTCGGTCTCGGGCAGCGCCGCGGCCGCGATCAGGACCGGCGGGCCGCTCCAGTCCGCGCGCAGGCTGCGATCGGGCTGCCGCACGAGCACCGCCCGCACCACCAGGCGCGCCACGCCCAGTTCCACGCCGTCGCCGACCTTCAGGCCGAGGCGCTCGGCCAGCACGCGGTCGACGGCCACGCCCCAGCGCCCGTCCGCGCGCGCCAAGGCGACGTCCAGCGGCGCGGGCGGCGCCAACTCCACCGCGCCGTAAAGCGGATAGCGCTCGTCGAAGCTTTGCAGTTCGACCAGGTGCGCCTCGCCCTCCGCCGTCATCAGCATGGTGCGGAACTCGACCAAGCGTGATACATCGCCGCGCGCCCGCATCCAGACCAGCATCTCGTCGGCCAGCGGCTGGCGGTCGCGCACTTCGAGGTCGCCGCCGAACAGCGAGCGGGTATCGGCCAACAGGCTCGCGCTGACCTGACGGTACAACCCCCCACTGGCGGCGATGAGCGTGACGCCGAGCGCCAGGCAGGCGCAGAACACCCACAGCGTGCGCCCGCCCCCGCGCAGGTCGCGCCAGGCCAGACTAAGCAGCAGACGCATCGTCAGGCTCCCGTTCGAGCGGCCATTCGGTCAGCCGCCCTTCGGCGAGGCGCAGCACCCGGTCGCAGCGGCGCGCGAAGGCCAGGTCGTGAGTCACCCACACCAGAGTGGTGTTCGATTCCGCGTTCAGATGCAGCAGCAACTCGCCGATGGCCGCGCCGGTGCGGTCGTCGAGATTGCCGGTCGGCTCGTCGGCCAGCACCAGCTTGGGCCGATGGACCAGCGCGCGGGCGATGGCCACCCGCTGCTGCTCGCCACCGGAGAGTTGTCCGGGATAATGGGCGAGGCGCGCGCCCAGGCCGACCTGTTCGAGCATCGCCCGCGCCCGCGCGCGCGCATCCCGCCGTCCGGCGATCTCCAGCGGCAGCGCGGCGTTGTCGAGCGCGGTCAGGCTCGGCACCAGGTGAAAGGACTGGAACACGATGCCCATGTGGTCACGGCGCAAATCCGCCAGCCGGTCATTGTCGTGGTCGTCGAGCCGCACTCCGTCGAACTCGACCGAACCGGACGCCGGGCGCTCCAGACCCGCCAGCAACAGCAACAGCGAGGTCTTGCCCGAACCGGAGGGACCGGCGATGGCAACCCGCTCGCCGCCGGCGATGCATAGATCGACGTCCCGGAGGATGTCGATGCGGGACGCCCCCAGGGTGTAATGCATGCAGAGGCCGTTCAAACGGATCATGGGCGCGCTCTTGTTAGATTGTTTTCTATGGACTTCATCCGCCTGAATGGGTTCGGCGTTTCTTTGCCGTCGAACCCGTCGGCATCTTTTCCTTCGCCGGTTTTCCGGGCAGACTCTCCGGCGCTCCGGGGCGCGCGCGACGCTCCGAAATCAGCTCTGGTTCCAGCCTTGATCTTGACGACCGCGCTGATGCGGAACCAGCGTATCGAGAGGCAAAATTGTGGATTTATTGACCCAGGGTTTGGCCGGCGCCGTGTTGGCCCAGTCCGCCGCGAGACAGGTTCCGGCGCGGCTGGCGATCTCCATTGGGTTTTTCGCCGGGCTGCTGGCCGACCTCGATATTCTGATCGGCGCCGCCGATGACCCGCTGTTCAATATCGAATACCACCGTCATTTCACGCATTCCCTGTTTTTCGTTCCGCTGGGAGCGCTGGTCGCCGCCCTGGTCGCCTGGCCGTTCGTGCGTCGGCGCCTGCGCTTCGCCACGGTTTATCTGCTGGCCGTGCTCGGGTTTCTTCCCAGCGGGTTGCTCGACGTCTGCACCAGTTTCGGCACCCATTGGCTCTGGCCGTTGTACGGCGAACGCCTCGCCTGGAACCTCATCGCGATCATCGACCCGCTGTTCACGCTGATCCTGCTCGGCGCGGTAGTCCTGGCTTTGTACCGGGATAGCGTTTGGCCGGCGCGCATCGGGGTGGGGCTCGCCGTTTTATACTTGGTACTGGGCTTGGTTCAGCGAGAGCGAGCCGCCGAAGTGGCCGCCGAACTGGCCACCGAGCGCGGCCACCCCGTCGAACGGCTGGAGGTCAAGCCGACGTTGGGCAATCTGGTGCTCTGGCGCTCGATTTATGAATCCGGGGAGCATTTTTACGTGGATGCCATCCGGGTGGGATTCCTGGCTCCGACCCGCGTTTATCCGGGCAAGTCGATCATCCGGTTTGCTCCGGAACATCTACCGGGACTCGATCCGGACAGCCGGTTAGCCAACGACATCGCGCGTTTCACCCACTTTTCCGATGGGTTCGTGGCGCTTCATCCCCAAGAGCCTGACGTGCTCGGCGATGTCCGCTACGCGCTGTTGCCAAACAGCGTCGCGCCGCTGTGGGGCATCGAGCTGGATGTGACCCAGCCGGATCGGCATGTCGCCTTTCTGACCTTCCGCCAGACCGACGCCGCGCTTCGGCGGGCGTTTCTGGCGATGCTGCGGGGGCTGGATCTGGAAGGATCTGGATCCGCTGTTCGAACTCGGCCCGATGCTGACCGTGAACTTGCTGGAAGCGACGGACGACCGCTGGCAATTGCGGCTGAAACTGCCGGTCCGACAAGCGCTCGCCACGGACTTCGCGACGTGGACCCGGTCGGTTGGCGTTTCGATTCGCATCTGAATCTCAACATCGACCAAGGTGACTTCCACCTTCCAGCGCAGGACGAACCGGGCAGCGCTCTGCGCCGCATCCACCCGTTGCCTGACTGACGATCATTCAGTCATGATCGTCGGCGGTGGCGATAAACACGCCGTCCACTTCGTTGATGTGGAAGTGATGGGGCTTACCAGCCGTCGGGAGATCTGCTTCGCGCAAACCGCTTTGCCGCAACTGGTGTTCGCGGATTTTTGAGTCGTTCAGGTCGGCCGCGCCGTCCTCCAACCATTGCCGGATTTGTGGGTCTTGCGGTTGAAAAAGGTGCGCTTCCCGGTGGCCGCGCTGCATGAAGGCGTAAAAAGGCGGTTCGCCGATCTCCCATAGCTTGGCGTAACCCAACCCCTCGTAAAGCTTGACGGCCGCCGGGACGCTGGCCAGTACCTTGCCGTTGCCGGCATACGCGGGGCCGCGCTCGAAGCGGTTGCCTTTTTCCAGGAGATGGACGCGCAGAGCCTTGACTGCGGCGTCGAGGTTGTATGTGGGATGGACGGCAGGTTCGGTCATGGGTGTTATTCTCCACGGTCGATGATTCCAGGTGAATGGGTTCGTCGGACTCGTCCGCTTGTTGCCTGATCTGGCAGCGGGCGACGGAGTCGCGGTAGTGGGCGAGTCAGCCAGGCGCATGGGCTATTGTAAAACCGGGTTCGGACCCCGTTGGGTTAATCGGCTTGCGGCTCCGCGAGCCAGGCCAGCAACAGGGTATAGGCGACCACGACCAGGATTGGCCCCAGGAACACCCCGATCAGGCCATAGGCGATCAGGCCGCCGATCACACCGAGGAACACCAGCGTCAACGGCATGCTCATGCCGCGAGTCATGAGCAGGGGGCGAATGATGTTATCGACGCCCCCCACCACGACCAGGCCCCAAACCGCCATGAATACCGCCCAACCCGCCTCGCCCTGTCCCCAGTACAGCCATCCGGCCACAGCCAGCAGCGGCAAGGCGGCCCCGAATTGGGCGATCGCCAGCAGGAAACAGACGAAGGCGAGCAGAATCGCCAGGGGCACCCCGGCGAGCAGCAGGCCGATCAGCGCCAGGCCGGCCTGTAGGAGGGCGGTCAGCACCACCCCAAGCGCCACGGCGCGGATGGCTTGTCGCGCCTGGTCGCGAGCCTGCAGCGCATGCTCCCCGCCGAGACGGTCGGCGAGACGCTGGGTCAGCGCATCGAGCGTTTGGCCATTCAGGTAAAAAACCAGCGCAAACACCACCACCAGCAGAAACTGGATAAACAATTCCCCGACGGCCCCCACCTGACTGAACAGCCAGCTTCCACTCGCCTTCACCGCCGGACCGAGTTGCGCTCCCAGGCCGGCGTCGCCGCCGGTGGCGTCTCGCCAGATTTGCGCCAGCCACGGGCCAACACCCGGCAGGTCCGCCATCCAGGCTGGAGGTTCCTCGGGAATCCTTGCAACCGCGGCCCTGATGTCGAGAACCAGCGTTTCGCCGTGTTCGGCGAGCGCGAAAATCCCGGCGAGCAGCGGTCCGATGACGAAGCCGATCAGCGCCACAACCAGCAACAGCGCGCAGGCCGCCCGGTTCCAGCGGAAGCGATTTTGCAGCCAGGCCAGTCCCGGCCATGCCGTGATGACGATGAACGCGCTCCACAACATGCTGGGCAGGAACGGCAGCAGGATGTAGAGCACGGCCAGCAGCAGCGAACCGATGATCAGCAACCGCAAGGCGGTCCGCACCGGTTCGGAAACGACAGACAGGGGATCGACGGCGCTCAAAAGGTATTTTCTCCGGGAAGGATGGAGTTGATACAAGTCAGGACTTTCGCCAAGCCCCTTAAATTCGTCATATCCGCGAAAGCGGGTATCCAACTTTTCAGTGACTTACTGGATTCCCGCTGACGCGGGAATGACGGAAAGCGAAAGTCCTGACAGCGTCAGGTTCGCGAACCAGAGGATAAAGTGATGACAGCGATTGAACCGGCACTCCGTCCGTCTTCAAGCCACTCATCACGACTATCGAGCAGGCGCTTGTGATCAAACGACTCGGCAACCTCTCAACCAACGATGAAGCGGCGCTGCGTACTGTGATCGAACCATCGCATCAAAGGTATTTCTCCAGCGGGAAGGATGCGATCAGTCCCGACTTGAAGCGCTGCCACCAGCCCGCCTCGGGTTCGCGGCGCCAGGTGTTCTCCGGGCCGGAGGACCAGACGAGCCACCCGCCGTCCACCTGCCGGACCCGCCAACTGTTCTCCGCCGCCATGCCCAGTTCGATATCGTCCGCGACGCGGTTCGCAAGCGCCTCCGAGCGGATCACCAGCAGGGTCTCGCCATTGAGGTAGATCGAGCGCAGGTTCACGTTGAACGACCCGATGAAGAGCACCCGGCGGTCGAAGACCGCAGACTTCGCATGCAGGCTCACGCGGCCGTGATCGCAGAACCCCGGCGTCTCCACCCACGCACGGCAGGCCGCGGCGTCGGGCCGCAACTCGCGCAGCTCGATTCCCCCCGCCAGCATCGCCGGCCGGCGGCGCGCGTAGCCGGCATGGTTCGCCGTCACGTCGTTCGAGGCCAGGGAGTTCGTCAGCACCGATACCCGGACGCCCCGCTCCCGCGTCTTGGCCAGGTTTTCCAGTTGCTCGTCCCCGAGGATGAAGTACGCCGACTCGACCAGGATCTCCGACGTCGAACCCTCGACCAGCGCATGCAGCGCCTCGGCCGTGCGCATCGGTCGTTCCGTGTCCTCCTGCATATCCTCCACGGGCGGGTCGAACACCATCTCGGCCTCCGCCCAGACAGCGCCCGCAAGCGCCTGCTCCACCATGGCCCGTCCCTGGGCGGGGTTCACGGGCGGCTGCCGCCAGAATGCCCCGGTATCCGCCGCCGCCTCGCGGGCCTGGGCCAGCCGGGCCACCCACTCGGACTCATCCGCGGTCTCGGGCGCGAGCACGCCGATCGGGTACGACCACCGGCTGTTCCAGTAGGCGTCGAAACCGGCCGACATCTCGCGCACTGGCGGACCGACCGCGAGCACGTCCCGGTCGCGGTGGTTCATGTCGTCGTGCAGGTCGAAGTACTCGTCCCCGATGTTGCGCCCGCCGACGATGCCGAGGGCCCCATCGACTACGAAAGTCTTGTTGTGCATGCGCCGGTTGAGCCGCCGGAAATCGGCCGCGAAACCGAGCAGCTTCCCGGGACCTTCACGAACGGCCTGGGGGTTGTAGATGCGGATGTCGATGTTCGGGTGCCGGTCCAGCGCGGCCAGCACCTCATCCCTGCCCTTCACGTTCATGTCGTCGAGCAGGAGGCGCACCCGAACCCCGCGATCGGCCGCAAGCAACAGGCGCCGCGCGAGATAAGTCCCCGAGATGTCGCTGTTCCAGATGTAATACTGCGCGTCCAGGCTTCGTTCCGCCGCCTCGATCAGGGCCGCGCGCAGCAGGAAGGCCTGATAACCGGTGTCGAGAAGAACCAGCCCCGTCTTTCCCGGATGTGGTTCCGCCACGGCCCGCGCCAGCGCGCCGAGTTCCGTCTCCTCGGGTAACGCGAACGCGTGCTCCGGGATTTTGTCCGGCGGCGGCGGCAGAGTGGCGCAACCGGTCAGCCAGACCGCGACCAAAAGACCAGCCAGGGCGGCCATCCGGAACGACCTCGAACGCGAGGCGCCGTCAGGGCTCGCTGATCTCACCAGGGCTCGAATCATAGGCTTGCGTCCGCCGTGAGCCTGTGGAAGGACCTCA
The DNA here is from genome assembly GCA_046485105.1 of Candidatus Competibacteraceae bacterium. Taxonomy (GTDB): domain Bacteria; phylum Pseudomonadota; class Gammaproteobacteria; order Competibacterales; family Competibacteraceae; genus REEE01. The sequence continues at coordinate 9,755 of JAWOHQ010000170.1, forward strand.
ATCGGCGCTTTCTCGGGGAGACTCCGACCAACTGGACCATTACGAGGTCGTCCTTGAAGTCGACAGATTCCGCCATGTCACCGCGCCTCGAAATTGTGGGTTGCTGATTGTACGTCAGGATACGCGCAAGGGCATCGGAGGTTCCATTCCCTCGCGAGCGATACCCCATTATTCTTTCGCCATCTTTAACGCGCAGCGCTATCTTTAACGCGCATGATGCCGGAAACCGGGTCACGCAACGACATCGAAGCAACGGAGGGAGGGTCGAGCATGCCTGCAAGCAGAGGAATGGGCGGAAAATATCCGGCGCTACGCCGGATGGCCGCGGCCATCGTGATGGCGATTGCGCTGTCCTGGATGACCGCGGGAACGGCGCTTGCGCTGCCGCGAGATCACGGCGCCGAGCGGCCGAGGATCGGGCTGGCCCTGTCGGGCGGCGGGGCGCGGGGCGCGGCGCACATCGGCGTGCTCAAGGTGTTGGAAGAGATGCGCGTTCCGATCGATTTCGTCGCCGGCACCAGCATGGGTTCGATCGTCGGGGGACTTTATGCCTCGGGTATGACGCCGAGCGAGATCGAACACACTGTGAAGACCATGGACTGGGAGCATATCTTCGACGACCAGCCGCCGCGCGAGACCCTCCCCTTCCGCCGCAAGCGCGACGATGACTCGTATCTGGTCGATGCCAAGCCGGGATTCCGGGACGGCCAGTTGCACTTCCCGCTGGGGGCCATCCAGGGACAGAAATTCGATCTCGCTCTGCGCGAGCTGACCCTGCCCGTGTCGGCGATCCAGGACTTCGACCGGCTGCCCATTCCGTTTCGCGCCGTGGCCACGGACATCGCCAACGGCCAGGCCGTGGTGATCGGCAAGGGAGACCTGGCGCGGGCGATGCGCGCTAGCATGGCCGTGCCGGGTGCGTTTGCGCCCACGCGGATCGACGGCCGGCTGCTGGTCGATGGCGGCATCTCCGACAACCTCCCCATCAACGTGGTCCGCGAGATGGGGGCGGACATCATCATCGCGGTGGACATCAGCACCCCGTATCTCACCGAGGACGAAATCACTGACGTGTTCGCGATCACCTATCAGTTGACCTCGATCATGACCATCAAGAACGTGGAGGCGCAGCTCGCCACCCTCTCGAATCGGGATGTGCTAATCGTCCCCGAGCTGGGGGACATCAGCAGCGCCGAATTCGAGCGCGCCACCGAGGCCGTGCCCGCCGGACAGCGCGCCACCCTGGAGAAGCGCGCGGCCCTCGCCGCCCTCGCGCTACCCGAATCCGACTACGCTCGATATCTCGCCGCGCGTCCGCCTCGGCCCTCCGCCGACCTGCCGGTCGTGGGCTTCATCCGGGTCGAGAATCAATCGAAACTCGGCGACCAGGCGCTCCGCCAGCGCCTTCGCATTCGAGAAGGCGAACCCCTGAACCCCGCGGAACTCGAAGCGGACATCGCGACGATCTACGGCCTCGGGCTGTTCGAGAGCGTGACCTACGAACTGGTGGAGGAAGACGGGCGGACCGGCGTTGTCGTCCAGGCCCGGGAGCGCGGCTGGGGCCCGAACTACCTGCAGTTCGGGCTGGCGATGAGCAGCGACTCGCGCGGCGAAAGCAGCTGGAATCTGGGTATTGCCTACCTGCGCACGGCCATCAACCCGCTGGGGGGCGAAATTCGCGCCGGGCTGCAAGTGGGTGAGGAGCCCGGATTGGCAATCGAGTGGTACCAGCCGCTGGATCTCTCATCCCGATGGTTCGTCCACCCCCAGTTCGGCCTCGGCAGGAACGTCGTCAGCGCATTCAGCCCGGACGGCAAGCAGGAATTGGCCAGTTACGAGGTGGACAGTTACCTGATCGATCTCGCCGTCGGACGCGATCTCGGCAGCTTCGGCGAAGGGCGGGTCGGCTATCGTTTCCGCAGCGGTGATATCGACCTGCAGCAAGGCGCCTTTTCGGTTCCGGAAGGCAGCTTCACCGACGCCATGCTTTACGGGCGGCTGACCGTCGACACGCTGGACGGGGCGAATTGGCCCACGCGGGGCCAATTGGGATTCATCGAATATGCCGCGGCGCGCGAGAGCCTGGGCGGGGACACGGACTTCGATCAGGCGTCGGCCGTTCTCACCCACTTTTCGACCTTCGGGCCGAATACGGTCGGCCTGCTGGGCAGGGTCAACGCGACGGTCGACGGCGCCGCGCCCGTGCAGGACCGCTTCCGACTCGGCGGATTCCTGCGCCTGTCCGGCTTCACGCAGGACTCCCTGAGCGGCCAGCAGTCCGGTTTGGTGGCCCTGGTGGGCTACCGGCGCTACGAGCCCCTGCCGTTCCTGTCCTGGTTTGTCGGCGCGTCCCTGGAATATGGCGGCGTCTGGGAGGACAGTAGCGACCTGTTCAGCGATGGATTGGCGGCCGGCAGCCTGTTCCTGGGCGCCGACACGCCGGTGGGCCCGCTGTACCTCGGTTACGGACAGGCGGAAGGCGGTAACAACTCGCTCTTTTTCTTCCTGGGGAGACTCTTCTGACGGCACGCGCTTGAGAAGGAGAATCCACTGATCGGCTCCCAGTCCTTGCTGTTTCGGCGTCTGCCAGACATTATTGAACGAGAC
>JAWOHQ010000118.1:0-7457 GCA_046485105.1 Candidatus Competibacteraceae bacterium
CGCGGCTTACCAGAAAAATTAGCCTATAATTTTACCCAGCGGCAGCTATTCATCGCTGCCGCTTTGATTTTTGGGAACCCGCTCGCGGACCGCCATTTTATGAAACCACGACATTTTCTCAGCCTGTTCGATCTCTCGCCCGCGGAATTGCGGCAGGTATTGCATCGCGCCAGCGAGTTAAAAATTCAGCATCGTCGGGGCGAACGCCATGCCCTGTTTCCCCAGAAGGTACTGGGGATGATCTTCGAGAAGTCCTCCACCCGAACCCGGGTGTCCTTCGAGGCCGGCATGGCCCAACTGGGCGGCAGCGCCATTTTCCTGTCGCCGCGCGACACCCAGCTGGGTCGGGGCGAACCGATCGAGGATACCGCGCGGGTGTTGTCGGGGATGGTCGATCTGGTGATGATCCGCACCTTCGAACACGCGACCATCGAATGCTTCGCCGCCCATTCCGCGGTGCCGGTCATCAACGGCCTGACCGACTACAACCATCCCTGCCAGTTGCTGGCCGACCTTCAGACCTTCATCGAACAGCGTGGCGAGATTCGCGGCCGGACCGCGGCCTGGATCGGCGACGGCAACAACATGTGCAACAGCTATCTCGAAGCCGCCTGCCAGTTCGACTTCCAACTGCGCGTCGCTGTGCCGGTCGGCTACGAGCCGAACGCGGACCTGCTCCAGCGGGCCGCCGGTCGGGTCGTCCTGCTGCGCGATCCGCGGGTCGCCGCCCAGGACGCCGATCTGGTCGCCACCGACGTCTGGTCCAGCATGGGTCAGGAGGAGGAACAGCAACGGCGCGCGCGGGATTTCGCCCCTTACCAGGTCAACGCCGCGATCATGGCCCAGGCCCGGCCCGAGGCGATTTTCCTGCATTGTCTGCCCGCGCACCGCGGCGAGGAGGTCAGCGCCGAGGTGATCGACGGACCGCAAAGCCAGGTCTGGGAAGAGGCCGAAAACCGGCTGCACGCCCAGAAGGCGCTGATGGAATTTCTGTTGCTGGGCGGCTCGGGTTCCGGCTGAGCGGACCCCGCCCGCAACGCGCCCTGCCAAATTCAACACGCCCACTCATGCACCGGCCGCCCGCTCCGTTGTCGGTCGAGATACGCCAGGGTCAGAACCGTCAGGTCGGGGCCGTGCTGGGCCAGAAAGCGGGTCTGCCAATCGGCGCCGGTGCGTCCGCTGACGACCCGCGCGGCGATGATGTCCAGATACAGCGTCACGTCCGCCGCGTCCAATTCCAGCGCCTCCAGCCCGCGCCGGGCCAGGGGCAGCAGTTCCTCCAGCACCAACTGCCGCAGCGGCAAGCGTCGGCCGTTCGACCACACCACCTCGGCCCGCAAGCCATCCCGCGCCGCCGCATAGAAATTGGCCCGGCTCAGGGCGAAATCCAGTGCTGGGCCGCGCGGCGGCGCGGCCCGCGCCAGTTCGTGGACCAGCCCGTAGTACAGCGCCGCGTTGGCGATGGTGTCGGGAAGACTCGGACCGGCCGGCATCACCCGATGCTCGATGCGCAGATGCGGCGTTCCATCGGCCTCGAAGCCCAGCAGCGGCCGGTTCCAACGCCAGATCGTGCCGTTGTGCAGGCGCAGGTGCGGCAGACGCCGCGCCGGTTCCCCACCGAGATCCACCGGCAGCAGCGGCGGATAATGCGCCAGATTCTCCGCGAATAATTCCAGCAACGATGATCGAACGTAGTCGTCGCCAAAGGTCACTCGTCGGTGGCTCGGATCGTTGGAGCGGACTCCTCCGGCCAAGGCCACCCCCTGCTCGAACAGCGGGATGCGGGTCTCTTCCCAGAGCCGCTTGCCGAACAGTAACGGTGAATTGGCCGCGACCGCCACCAGAGGCGCCGACAGCATCAGCGCGGCGTTGAAGAAAGCCGCCGCCACGGGCGCCTCGACCTGTAAATGGGTCTGGAAAGAGGTCGCCGCCGCTTCCAGCATCACGTCAGCCTGGCTCAGGCGCAGGGATTCCGCGCCCTGGATCGCCAGTTCCATCGGCCGGCCGCGCCGTCGTTGCAGAATCTGCTCGTTGATGGCCCGATACCGCTTCTGGTCCGACATGCGATCCAGGGTCAGATCCGACTCGCGCAAGGTCGGCAGAATCCCGATCAAGGCCACGGTCGCGCCCAACCCGGCGGCGACCCGCTGGCAGCGCCGCCAGAGTTCTTCGAGGTTGGCGTGCATCCGCCGCAGCGCGTCGCCGCGCAGCGGCAACGGCGGCGTGTTGAGTTCGATGTTGAACACGCTTAGCTCCGGCACCACCAGTGGATCGCCCAGCCGTTCCAGAAAGCGCTGATTGAGCGGCGCCGGCTGGCCGTGCTGGTCCACCAGCCAGGCTTCGATCTCGAAGCCGCCGATGCCGCCGACCGGCGCGAACCGCGCTTCCCGAAACCAGTCGGTCAGCATGGCCGTTTCCTGGCGCAGCCGTAGCCGAAACCGACGGAAATCCCGCCGGGCGAAGTGATACTGGGAAATCTCTTGACCCATCAGCGGTCTCTCCGGCAGGTTTGGTTCCGCAGACTATAGTCGGTCGCGTTCGTCGCGGAAGGCGAAACCGCGCAACGGCAACGCCAGCTCGCGGGCAAGCGCCAGCGCCTGAAAGCGGTCGCCCATCTCACCGGGCAGGGTCAGCAGCTTGACCTGGCGGACCTGCTCCAGATAACGGGCCGAATTAGCGGGATTCGCATCTTCCCCGACTTCTTGATCCCCCCCTGGCGACGAGGCGTTGGCGGGGATTTCCCCGGCCAGCAAATCCATCAGTCCACAGCCGAACAGGAAGTAATGCTGGCGGGTGTAACCGGCGATCTCCAGGCCAGCGGCCAGCCCAGCGTCGGCGACGGCGGTGAAATCCACGCTGGCGGTGATGTCCTGCAAGCCGGGCCAGAGCAGCGGATCGTCGTGGGCGCGATGGCGGTAATGGCAACGTAAAGTTCCAGTGGCGCGTTGGGGATGGTAATACTCCCGGCGCGGATACCCGTAGTCCACGAACAGCAAAACCCCTGCTGTCAGTGGTTCGGCGATGGCGCGCAGCCAGCCTTCCAGATGAGGGATATATTCGGACGTGTAGCCCTCCGGCAGGAGCCGGCCCAGATCCGCTTCGATGCGGGCGACCGCCGCCGTGACCTCGGGGTCGGCGGCGCCCTCGATCCAGTCCAGACCGGTTTCGGTCCAAGTCACGGCCAACCGACGCGGTCCTCGCGCGGTGATGCAAAAACGCTCGACCGGCAGGGCGTCCAGCACCTCGTTGCCGAGAATGATTCCCCGCAACCCCGGTTCCGGCAGAGTTTCCAGCCAAACCACCCGTTCCAACAAGCCGGGCGCGCGTTCGGCCAGGGTCTGGCGCTGGCGCTGGCGCAATTCCCCGCTGAGTTCCAGAATCGCGTAGTATTCCGGCAGCGCGCCCAATCCTTGCAGCTCTAAAAGCAGATCAGCGGCCATGACGCCGGTGCCGGCGCCGAGTTCCAGAAGCGCGCCGCCGCCCAGCGCATCGAGAATCTCCCGGCACTGCCGGGCCAGACACCGGGAAAATAGCGGCGACAGCTCCGGGGCGGTGCTGAAATCCCCGCCGGGACCGAACTTGCGGGTTCCGGCGCGGTAATAGCCCAGGCCGGGCGCGTACAGCGCCAGGTCCATGAACTGGCGGAAGGGAATCGCGCCGCCCGCCGCGGCGATCTCCGCGCGGATTCGATCGAGCAACCGGTCGCCATGGGCGGCGGCGGCGGGGTCGAGGGCGGGCAAGGTCTCGAGCAAAGTGAAGGATGGAGTCATCAGCGGCGCTTGATCCGATGGTAAAAGGGTCGAAGGGAGGCAATCCGTTTTACCCGCGGGCGCCGGTCTAACACACTTCATGTTGTAGTTTTTGTGGATACACACCGCCACCGTAACGGGCTAGAATTGCCTGAATTCTAACTCATTCCATCACCCTCCTTCGCCATTACCCCCGATGAAAACACCCGTCAAGCTGCTGATTCTGGCTTTCTTATCGATCGTCGGAGGGCCGGTTCAGGCCCAACCCGAAGCGCAACCCGCGGTTTCCGCCTATTACGTGAGCGACGCCCTGGAAGTACCGCTGCGCGCGGGCGCGTCCAACCGCCACAAGGTGATCGGCGCGGTGCGCGGCGGCACGGCGGTCGAGGTGCTGAAAGTAGACGGCGCCAAGGACTACACCCAGATCCGCACGGCGGCGGGTGTGAAAGGCTGGCTGCCGAGCGATCAGATCACCGAGACGCCCAGTAGCCAGGAACAACTGGCCAGCGCCCGCCAGGAACTGGAGCAGATGAAGGCGCGGCATCACGATCTTCAGCAACACATGGACGCCGTCCTCAGCCGACCTGATGGTGAGGCGACGAGCTATCCGCAACTGTATGAGGACGCCCTGCGGCTGCGCCAGCAACTCGCGCAATATCACAAAGTGGCCTCCGACACGGTGGCGATCGACGAGCGCAACCGGATACTGCAAGAGCGCGTGGTGACCCTGGAGCGGCAATTGCAAGTCGTCGAGCAGGAAAATCAGGGACTACGGAACGACAATAACCACCTCCGGTTGCTGATGGGCGCGGTGATTCTGGGGGTATGCCTGCTGCTCGCGGTGATGATGCCGCGCATCCGCGAGCAGCGCCGCGCGCAGTGGAGCCGACTTTAAGCGGCTATTCCACCGCCAGGACCACCGGCGTCAATCGCTCCCGAGCCTGACCGAAGGAGGCCCAGAGTTCGGCGAAGGTCGCTCCCAGCACAGGATGGCGGCGGTCGCCAGCCACCTCGGCCAGCGGTCGCAACACGAAGGCGTGATGGAGGATTTCGTCGCGGGGGATGCACAGGCCGTTCGCCCGCAGCACCAGATCGTCGTAGAGCAATAGATCGAGATCCAGCGCCCGGGACTCCTGCTTCGAACCATGGCTACCCGGCGGATAGACCGCCTCGATGGCGCGCAGGCCGGCCGCCACTTCCTGCACCGTCAGGCGAGTCTCGAAGCCCACCACCAGGTTTAGAAAATCGGCGCCCGCGAAACCGACCGCCGGGTTGGCGTAAATCGTGGACAGGCCGAGCGGGCCGAATCGCCCGCGCAGGTCCAGCAACCCCGACCGAATATGGCGCTCCGGCTCGATGTTGCTGCCCATGCCGACGTACACTTGAGCCACGGGGTTCAGTTCCGGGCGCCGCGTTCGATGCGGATGCCGACCGCGCTGGCTTCAGGCACCGCGCCGAATTTGCGCAGGGTCAGCCGCAGCCAGGGCACGGCGAATTCCCGCCGCAGCAGCTCGGCAATCCCTTCGCCCAAGGTTTCCACCAGTTGGCAGCGGCTGGCGGCGGCGAATTCGCTGACCCGGTGCGCCACGGCCTGGTAATTCAGAGTATCATCTAATCGGTCGGTGGCGGCCGCCGGGCGAAGGTCGGCGCCCAGTTCTAGATCGAGGAGCAGGGTTTGACGGCTCAGGCGCTCTTGGGGGTACACGCCGATGAGGGTCTCGATGCGCAGGTCGCGAATGAAAATGATGTCCATGACAAGGGTTCCAGGCGGCGGTCTATCTTAACGTAAAACCTCTGGCTCGGCGCCGTCGCGGTCGCCGCCCCGTCGCACGGATTCGCTCACCCCTTATTTTCGGGCGCGGATTGATAAAATGTTATGTTGATGATGCTGCTGTTTGTGGTCCTCGGCTATCTGGCCGGTTCCATCGCCACCGCCATCCTGGTCTGCCGGATGTTGGGCTTGCCCGACCCGCGCGAAGAGGGTTCGCGCAATCCCGGCGCCACCAACGTCCTGCGCTTCGGTGGCAAGAAGGCCGCCGCCATCACCTTGGCTGGCGACTTGCTCAAGGGTTTGTTGCCGGTGCTGCTGGCGCGACTGGCGGGTTTGGACGACACGGGACTGGCCCTGACCGCCCTGGCCGCGTTCCTGGGTCATCTCTACCCGGTGTTTTTCGGCTTCGCGGGCGGCAAGGGCGTGGCCACCGCCTTCGGCGCCCTGCTCGGCCTCTCTTGGCCGGTGGCGCTGGCGGCGCTCGCCACGTGGTTGCTGATGGCCTGGATCGTCCGCGTTTCTTCGCTGTCGGCGTTGACCGCCGCAGCGCTGACTCCGCTGTTCGCCTGGGGATTCGGGTTGCCAGGCGCGGGGTTGGTCGCCGTGCTGCTCATGGTAGGATTGCTGGTTTGGCGGCACCGCTCCAACATCCGCCTCCTGTTGGTTGGCGCCGAGGACCAGATCGGTAGCGATCGGCCCTGAGGACGGTCTCACTACCTCGCGAGGTCGGAGCGGGAATCTTTTGTTCATCGGTCGGCAAAAATCCATATAATTTTCAGGTTAAAATTTCTTCAACCCGACGCTCCCAACCGCGGCAACAGGATATCCATACGTTGTGAACAAGACATCCAGCTACACTCGCGAGGAACTGCTCACCTGCGCCCGCGGCGAGCTATTCGGTCCCGGCAACGCACAACTGCCGCTACCGAACATGCTGATGGTGGACCGCATCGTCCATATCGGTTCCGAAGGTGGGCAATATGGCAAGGGCGAGATCGTCGCGGAACTGGATATTCACCCCGACCTCTGGTTTTTCGGTTGCCACTTTATCGGCGATCCGGTGATGCCGGGCTGCTTGGGACTGGACGCCATGTGGCAACTGGTGGGATTTTTCCTGGGCTGGATGGGCGGACCGGGGCGCGGGCGGGCGCTCGGCTGCGGGGAAGTGAAGTTCACCGGCCAGGTGCGCCCCGAAGCTCACAAGTTGACGTATCACATTCACATGAAGCGGGTCATCCTGCGCAAACTGGTCATGGGCATCGCCGACGCGACCATGGAGGTCGACGGCCGGACCATTTACACCGGCAAGGATTTACGAGTCGGACTGTTCACTTCGACCGACGGCTTTTGAGGATAGCGACGATGAGACGGGTGGTGGTTACCGGTATCGGTATTGTCTCCAGCATCGGCAACGATCGCTGGGAAGTGCTGGAGTCCTTGCGGCAGGGCCGAAGCGGCCTGGAGTTCGCGGCGGACTATCAGGAAATCGGTCTGCGTTCCCACGTCCGCGGGCGACCGCGGCTGGATCTGGCGGCGGCGATCGACCGCAAGATTCTGCGATTCATGGGCGAGGCGGCCGCGTTCAACTATCTGGCGCTGCGCGAGGCCATCGCCGACGCGCAACTGTCGGAGGAGCAGGTCTCGAACCCGCGCGCCGGACTGGTCACCGGTTCCGGCGGCGGCAGCCCGCAGTACATCGTCGAGGCCGCCGATCTCCTGCGCCAGAAGGGTCTGCGACGGGTCGGGCCGTACATGGTGCCGCGCTCGATGTGCAGCACCACCTCGGCCTGCCTGGCGACGCCGTTCAAGATCAAGGGCGTCAACTACAGCATCAGCTCCGCCTGCGCCACCAGCGCTCATTGCATCGGCCACGGCGCCGAATTGATTCAGTGGGGCAAGCAGGATCTGGTGTTCGCCGGCGGCGGCGAGGAAGTGCA
>JAWOHQ010000153.1:0-14595 GCA_046485105.1 Candidatus Competibacteraceae bacterium
GATTGCCCTTCAACCGCCGCCGGTAATGCCAACCCCGGGCGTGCAACCCCTCGAACAATGCCACCGATGGATAGAACCGATCCGCCAACAACCGGACGTCGGCCCCTTCCGGTAGCCAGTTCCGCACCCGCTCCAACAGGATGTGTTGCCCGTCAAACCCGAGATTGGCCGGGCCGGCTTCCACCGCCCACGCCAGCGGTAACGCCCGATCCCCCACCACCAAGCCGAGCATCAACACCGCGAACCGATCCCCCAGATCGGTTTGATCCAGACTCAGCACCACCGTCTGCCCGGGCCGGCTGGCCTCGGCGAGCGCTTGGCGCCCCCACGGCTCCAGCAGCACCGGGCTGGCCAGCAAGGGATTTTTGAGCAACCGCCGTAACCATGGCTCGCGCAGGTCCTGCCGCGCGGTCTCCAGCGGCAGGACATTGGCCAACTCCGCCGTGTTCGGCGTGCGCACCTCGATCATCGCTCCCACGGCTAAAGCCACCTTCCTCACCACCGTCTTGCGCAGTTTCGGCAACGCTATGTTTAGCCCCCGTCCTACTTCCTCCGCCAACCGCCGCACCGTTCCCATCCTCGTCACCTCGTGCCTCAGCTCACCCAGCGCACAAGCTTAGCTCAAACTGATGGGTGGTAAGACCCAATGGGGTCTGCCTCTGGCAGTCAGTCCACCGTAAGGTTAGACCCATGCCTCAGTGGGATAGGACGGCCAAGAAGCGAATGCCGGCTGCCGAAAGGCTAGGGGAAATCATAACCCGCCGGATAGGGTGATACCCAACCTGAAAGGGTGCTGACGTGGCCGGGTGGTGGGGCTAGATGAATCGGTAACGAGCGCTCGTCCAGGGGAAAAGGTCGATATCCTACGGGATAACTGTAACTCTGGAGAATCGATCAATGGCTTGCAATCGAAAACCTTGGATTCTAGGCCGACTGCTTGAGCCGTGTACTCGGTGACGGGTACGCACGGTTCTGAGGGGGCGGGGTGGTGGTGACATCACCTCGCTACCCGACCATCTAAGGTGCGCGGCAACGCGTCAAGATTGCAGTCGATATCAATACCGGAAACAGAAGGAACGTAGAATTCGCCTTTGTCTACCCACTCAAACAAAACTCGTACGTGCTCCAACTCGATAAGGGCTCTTTCGGTCGTTCCTTGTAGAAAGCCAACACAGGCATCGGCAAGTGCTTTGAACCGCCCCGGCTTTCTCGGAGGCTCCAACCTTTGAGAGGATGGAGCCATGAAGACATCAACCAACTTTTCCCCGGAAATTCGAGAGCGAGCGGTTCGCTTGGTGCGGGAGCATCAACACGAATATGAATCGGAATGGGCGACGATTTGTTCCATCGCGGCCAAGATCGGCTGCACGGCGGAGACGCTCCGGCGCTGGGTACGGCAAGCTGAAAAGGATAGCGGCGCGCGCGGGGGGGTGACCACCGTCGAGCGGGAACGGCTCAAGGGCCTGGAGCGGGAGGTGCGGGAATTGCGCCAAGCCAACGAGATCTTGCGCAAGGCGTCAGCGTATTTTGCCCCGGCGGAGCTCGACCGCCCCTGGAAGCGATGAAGGCCTTCATCGACGAACATCGACAGGTCTATGGGGTCGAGCCGATCTGCAAGGTCCTGCCGATCGCTCCATCGACGTACCGGCTGCATGCGGCGCGGCAGGCCGATCCCAGTCGGCGATCAGCCCGCGACCTGCGCGACGAACGGCTGTGCGGGGAAATCCGGCGGGTTTGGGAGGACAACTTCCAGGTGTACGGCGCGGACAAGGTCGGGCGGCAACTGCAGCGCGAAGGGGTGGAGGTGGCCCGCCGCACGGTGGAGCGGCTGATGCGGCCCCTCGGCCTGCAGGGCGTACGACGCGGCCGGGAGGTCAAGACCACGATCGGTGACCGGGGCGCTTCCTGCCCCCAGGACCGGGTCAACCGCCAGTTCACGGCGGATCGCCCGAATGCGTTGTGGGTCGCCGATTTCACGTATGTTTCCACCGGGCAGGGCTTCGTCTGCGTAGCCTTCGGGGTCGATGTCTTCGCTCGCTATATCGTCGGCTGGAAGGCGTCCCGCTTGGCCCGGACCGACTTCGTACTGGATGCGCTGGAGCAAGCGCTGTATGCCCGGAGGCCGTTCGGCCCCGACCGCCTGATTCACCACGGTGATCGGGGATCGCAATACGGGTCGATCCGCTATACCGAGCGTCTGGCCGATGCCGGGATCAAACCCTCAGTGGGCAGCGTGGGGGACTCCTACGACAATGCCCTCGCCGAAACCATCCATGGGCTGTACAAGGCTGAAGTGATCCATCGGCAATCCTGGGCTCCTCTGGAGGCGGTAGAATGGGCTACCCTCACTTGGGTAAACTGGTTCAACCATCGCCGGCTGCTGGAACCCATCGGCTATATTCCGCCTGCCGAGGCGGAAGCCGCCTATTACCGTAGCCTTGCCGAGTCCGCCAGGGCGGCGTGACTCACAACAAACAGCCTCCGGAATTCCCGGGGCGGTTCAAATACATGGAGTCTATCTGGAAGGCAGCGCCCTGTTGCGGCGAGTCCCGAGCAACAAGGGTACCGCGTGAGGACGAGGGGGTCGCCCTGGGCTGGGACGGTCTGCTACCCCCCAGGTCAATACGCTGGAGCAGCAGGCCGAATGGGAGTACCGCGGCATTTTTTCGCGAATCCGATCCATCGCCAGGGGATCCGCGCTCGCGGCTCTGGAAACCGCGCTACCTGGCTATCGTGCGCGGCAACCATACCGCCATGATCCGATCATAACGGCCATCTGAAAGACGCTTGCAAGTGGCCGAGTGTATCACTTTCGCGTTGTCCCACATCACTGGACCGAGACCCCGAACCCCGACCGTTCCAACTGGCTGCGGGTCAGGGGAGGAATCATACCGCTCTCATAGGTCTGCCGGACTCGGCGAACGACGCGCGCCTGTAGCTCGGCTCCACCCGAAGGACTGGTGCGGACCACAAAACCGAGCGTTATTCCCGTGCTTCGATAGACTTGCATGGCGCCATCCAGCAGCGCGTCGCGGGTTACGGCGCGCCCGACGTAAGCCCCTAACACCCGCTGAATCTCGGCGCGATCCTGACTGGCCATCGATCCCTCGACCCGCAAGGAACCGATTCGCCATTCGCCAGGACGGGAGGGCGGCGTGGGGGTGGGAGTGGGGGTGGGAGTGGGAGTGGGGGTGGGGGTAGGTTTCGCCGCCGCGATCCTCTGCAAAGCGACGCGCTCGGTCACGTCGCGATCCGCGATCCGCACCGTCACCCGTTTGGGCTCATAACCGCTAAGGGTCACTTCGACCACATAACTGCCGGGCGGCAAACGGACGCCAGGCAGATAGGTAAAGGGGGAGTCCACCAGCCGCACTCGGGCATTCGTCGGTTCGGCGCGCACCGTCAGCCGGTACCGACTCGGTTCCGGCGTCCTAACCAGCGTCACCGGCACCGTCACGTCGCTATCCACGATCCGCGCTGTAATCCGCGCCGTCTCGTAGCCGGACTTCGATACCTCTACGGTGTAGTTGCCAGGGGGCAACCGAACACCGGGCTGGTAAGTCGTCGGGACGCCCAGCAACCGCACTCGCGCGTCCGCCGGATCGGCGCGCACGATCAGCCGGAATTGACTCGGTTCCGGCGTCCTGGTCAGCGTCACCGGCACCGTCACGTCGCTGTGCACGATCCGCGCCGTGACTCGCGCCGTCTCGTAACCCGCCTTCGAAACCTCAATCGTATAACTGCCCGGAGCAAGCTGGATGCCCGGCCGGTAGACCGGCGGGATGTTCAGAATACGGATCCGCGCGTCCGCCGGCTCGGCGCGCACGGTCAGCCGAAACTGGCTCGGTTCGGGCGGCGGCGTTCTGACCAGGCTCACCGGCACCGTCACATCGCTGTCCACGATCCGCACCGGCACCTGGATGCTCTCATAACCGGTTTGTGAAACCTCGACCGTATAGCTGCCCGGCTCCAACTGGACTCCAGGCTGATACGCAGTTCCGATCCCCAGCAACCGCACCCGAGCCTCGGGCGGATCGGCGCGCACGGTCAGGCGGTATTGCGGGGGCGGCGGGGGCGAAATTTCTTCCAAAACCACCGGCGCTTCGATGGCGCGATCAACAATTTTTACCGGCAACGTGCGAGAGACGTAGCCTTCCCGGCTCACCTCTACTTCGTAGTCCCCCGGCGTCAGCGCCACCCCCGGCTGGTAAGCCACCGCACTGTCGCGCAGACGAATCCGGGCATCCTCGGGTTGCGGGCGAATCGTGAGCGCAAACTTGGCGGGCTCTAACGCCAAAGTCACCGTGACATCGCGATCCGCGATCCGCACCGCTTCCCGCCGCGCCACGTAGTCCTGGCGGGTCGCCTCGACCTCATATTCCCCGGGCGCCAGCCGCACCCCCGGTTGATAAGGAGTCGGACTGTCCAGCAAGCGAACGCTGGCGTCGGCGGGTTCGGTCCTGATGGTCAGCGCGTAAGTCTTGGGTGGATCTGGCGGCGCCGTGATCATGGCCGCCAGTTCGTTGACCTTGATTTGGATAGTGTCGAGATCCCGCGCCTGAATCTGGCCGCTGCGCAGCAGCGCCGCTGTTTTGGTGTCGAACAGCCGCGCCTGGACGGTAATCAGATCGCCCAGTTTGGAAATCCCGCCGGTCACGATGGCGTCTACTCCATACAACCGGCCCAGTTCGGCGGCGGTCTTGGGATCCAGCAACCCGGTCGCGCCCAGCTCCTGCGCCTTGGCGATCCGGGCCGCCACCATCAGGGACAGTCGGTCCTTCAGGGTAAAGCGGCCGGTATTGGCGATCGCCGACACCATTAAATCCGCCATAATGGCCCCGGAATGATCGGGAAGATCGCCCCGAACGCTGAACTCGACCACGGTCGCGGTCATCCGCTCGCCGGCCGCATCCCCCGCCGCCTGGGCCAGCCCCACCAGCAACCAGAACCCCAGCGCCAGCACGAACGCCAAAGTTTTCATCAGCACAGTCTTGGTCTTGCCCATGATCTCCTCTCCACCACCGGCTCAAGTACCGGTTGGCGGCTCCAGCACCAACCGGAAGCCCAGATCAAACTTTCGGTACTCCGGCGAAGCCGGAAAACGATAGGCGAACCGAACCAGTCCCGGATAATCGGACCACGAACCGCCTCGCAATACCCGACGCCCTCCCGCCGCCGCGTCGCGGTCCGCGCAACGGGTCTCGCCGCCCGCATAGGCGGCGTCATACTCGGAGCAGGTCCACTCCGCGGCGTTACCCAGCATATCCCAGAGACCAAAGGCATTAGCGGCATACTGACCGACCGGAGCCGACACCACCTGCCCGTCCTCGCAGGGATAATTCGCCCAGTTGAACGGTTTGGCCTTGCGCGCGGTTTCATCATAGATGTTGGCATAAGCGCAAGCCTGGTTCGGATCATCCTTCCAGTAGCGAGACGTCGTCTCCCCGGCGCGCGCCGCATACTCCCATTCCGCCTCGGTTGGCAGGCGAAGCCGCAGCCCGGTTTTGTCGGACAGCCAGTCGGCAAAGCCGGCCGCCTCGCGCCAACTGACCCGGACCACCGGCTGGCTGGGGGTATTGAGGGGGTGGGTTTCATACACACCGCTATCGTGGCTGGCGTCAAATTGCTGGTACTGAGCATTGGTCACTTCGTGCTTGGCCATCCAGAACCCCCGGAGGCAAACTTCATGAGGCGCCTCGTTGGCGCTGCGATCTCTTTCCGCTTCCGGGCTGCCCATGGTAAAGCAACCCGCTGGAATCCAGGCAAACTCCATACCAGTCACTGGATCCATGTAATTTTGCCCGGGCTGGGGACCAGCGGGCGACTTCGTGATTGGGGTGTCTGGCTCTGGGGATGGCGGTCTCTCCGGAGGCGCGGTCTTCAACCAGAACGCGATGCTTCCAGCCAAAACCGCCACCGCCGCCAAACCGCCACCGCCCCACCACCAACCTGATCGCGAGGGTTTCGCGGGCGCTAGCGACTCCCGCGCCAGCTGTTCGGTGATTATCAGGCGCGGCTTCTCCAGCTTGACCGTGCGCTCTTCATCTTCCGGAGGCGCCTCCAACGCCGCCCGCATTTGCACGGTATCCTGAAAACGCTTCTCGGGACGAACCGCCATGGCGCGATCGATCAGTCGCAGCAAAACCGGACTATACTTGCCGGCCGCGACCTCTTCGGCGGGCCGCAGCGGATCATCGAGCACTCGGGCCGGCGCTTCGATCGGCGCGGCGCCGGTGACGCAGTGGTAAAGGACCGAGCCCACGGCATAGATATCGGTCCAGGGCCCGTAGCCCTTACCATCGACCAGGTACTGCTCGATGGGTGAGTAACCCGGCGAGAACACGCTGGTCACGCTCTTGCTGCGTCGGCCCAGGGCTTGGCGGGCCGCGCCGAAATCGATCAGGATCGTCCGGCCATCCGAGCGGCGATAGAGATTGGCGGGCTTTAGATCGCGATGCAGGTAACCGAGGCCATGCACCGCCTCCAGAGCGGGCAGCACGTCGTCGAGCAAACGGCGAACCTGTTCCTCGGACAGGGTCTTTTCCCGCTGCAACAACTGGCTGAGTGGTTCGCCATCCTCGTAATCCATGACGATATAGGCGGAGCCGTTCGCTTCGAAGAAGTCTCGCACCCGCACCACGCCGGGATGGTTGACCTGCGCCAGGATGCGGGCTTCGTTGAGGAACCGTTCCAGACCCCAGGTATAACAGGCATCCTGGCCTGCCTCGGAGGTCGGCAGCGCGCCTTGGGTATTCGCCAGTACATTGACCTCGTCGCGATCCCGATAGGACCACTCCACGGGGAAGTATTCCTTGATGGCCGCCCGAGTTTGCAGCGCCTCATGCACCGCCTTATAGGTGATCCCGAATCCGCCCGCGCCCAGCACTGATTCAATGCGGTATTGATGCAGGCGATAATCGACGGGCAGCGTGTTGGATTTCTTGATCATGGCATCCTATCGAAATAGCCCGCGGGCGCCGGCAAGCGCTTCGGAAGGAACTGCGCTATCATGCCGAAAACCCCAAAAATCAGCGGTTCACTTTAACCATCGCAACTTTGACCCGCCATTCCCATCAATTATTCTAACGGTCCCGGCAATAAACGCCCACTGGATTCATGCTCCAGAACCCAGTCGACACGGTCGCTTTCCCAGTTGCATCCCTCAGAACCGTTCGGCGCTGTTCAGGGCAGTTCCCGAACCAGACGGAACCCCAGGAAATAGTCCTGAAAATCGGGACGGCTTCGGTGCCGGTCCGCCGAGCGGACATTGCGCGGCTCGTCGTTCCAGGATCCGCCGCGCACCACGAACTGCCGATCCGCAACCGGCTCCTGGCAGGTTTGCACGGGCGCGACGAAATCCTTGTCGTAGAGCGAACAGGTCCATTCCAGCACGTTGCCCAACATATCGTGCAACCCAAAATCGTTGTTGCGGTAACTGCCGACTGGCGCCGTGTATACGTGACCATCGTAACAATTCATCACCGTCCAGCCGATGAATAACTGTTTGCCATCCAGGTCAGCGGCGTTCGCATAAGCGCAGCCCTCATTGGGATCATCGCCCCAGAAGCGGCTGGCCGCCACCCCACCACGCGCCGCGTACTCCCACTCTGCTTCGGTCGGCAGCCGGTAGCGGTGGCCGGTCTGCTCGGACAACCAAGCGGCGTAGGCTACGGCATCTCGCCAAGCGACGTTGATGACGGGCCGGCGGCCGCGGCCCCAACCCTGATCGTCGGGCAGCGACCGCCCGGTCGCGATGGCGAAGCGATCGTATTCATGAAACATCACCTCATACCTGCCGATGGCGAAGGGTCGGTTGAGACGCACCGAACGCTGCTGCTCGTCGTTGTAACGACTCTTTTCCCGGGGTGGGGAACCCATCCGGAAAACGCCCGCCGGGAGCGCCACCATCTCCGGACCCTGAGAGCCATCGCTCAACCGGTCCCGCAACACTGGAAGAGCCGGCGCCAGCCCGGTTAGCGCCGCTTCCGCCGCGGCGCGGTGGTGGCAGATCGCCCCGCATTGATCCAAATAAGCCCAGTAGGCCTTGCGCGTGTTCTGGCGCCGCGCGACGGCGAAGGCTTCAGCATCGCTCTGCTTGAGCCGCGCCTCGGCTTCAGCCTGATCCAGCACCCGAGCCAATTTAGCCAGTTCGAGCTGTTTCGGCTGCACCGATTCCGCTTTTTTCAACCAGTTGCGAGCCTTGGCCAGATCTTGGCTGTCCAGGCTCTCCTGCACCAGCGCGGCCCATCCGCGCGCGAGACGCTGCCGGCCCACAACGAGCAACGGATCGTCCGGAACCAGTGTGCCCAGCGCCTCCAGACGAGATAGCGCCTCGTCGCCTCGGTCGCCGCGTTGCTCCCGCTCCAACGCCTCGGCCAACCGATCGAACTCCGCCTTGAGACGAGCGATTATTTCCTGGTTTTCCAATCGCTGGATAGCGGCCCGCGCATCCAATTCATGGCCACAGTTAGGACAGCGTTGCAGGTAAAGCTGGTAAGCCGGCAAGGTATCGACCCGTTTGGCCGCCTCGAAAGAGCGTACATCGGCCTCGCGCTCCACGTCCTGTGGTTGGACGCCCGGATCCTGGCTCGCTGGCGTCTCTAACGCCTGGATTTCCGCACCGGTCTCGGTTTCAGCGGGACGATCCCGCGCGATCGGGGTCGTTTCGGGCGCATCGCCAACTCCCGTGACCAACCAGTAGCCCCCCACGGTCAGAACCGCCAAAAAACTTACAACCATTAACCACCCGCCCCGATTTAGCGGGACACCACGGGCGCGTCTGGAGCCAAAGGACGATTGTTGCGCCGTTTCCAGCGCCTCCATGAACCCGCCAGCATCGATTGGACACAGTTCGGTTGGATAGGCCAGCCCGTTTCGCAGGACCTGCCAAGCCTCGTCAGTCAGCTGGGTGGGGCGCGGCAACGGGTTCGAAGATTGGCCTTGGGCTTCATAGGCGCTCTGCCCCGCCAACGACTGGTACACCAACAGGGCCAAGGCGAACCCATCCCGGCGGAAAAATGTTTCGGCGGAGATCGATTCCGTCGCACCTTCCATGGTCGCATAATCTGGCTCGGAATCGCCTAAACTGAACAGCAAGCTGGACGGCTCCCGGACCTCGGTCGCCAACCCGAATCCCAGAACCTTAACCATTCCCTGATCGGTGATGAAGACCGCGTCGGCGTCGAGGTGCTGATGCGCCAGCCGATGCTCCCGCCGAGCGTAATCCAGCGCATTGGCGACGGGACGCAACCATTTCAGGACCGTCTCCCAGGGCAAGCCATTCTGGCCCTGTTCGCGAAGCCGCTGGGCCAGGCTACGGCCTTGCTGGTGACTGAGATATTCCATCTCGGCGAACGGCCAGCCATCCGCGCCGCACCACCAGCCATATACGCTGGCGATGTGCGGATGCGCGAGCCTGGCGGCCCGCTCGACCCGGGCCTTGGCCTTGGTGAGATAGGCGCGCAGACCGATGAGATCCGCTCGTAACCCTCGCTCATCGCGTCCAGGGTCGCGCAATCCGGGAACCTGGCCCAAGGGCAAGAGGATTTTGATGGCCCGAAAATCGTCAGCGAGTTCACCGGTCCCCCGCGTGGCTGGCAAGACCCCTCGCACCAGCCAGACGCGCCCCTTGCCGCTCAGATCGTGCAACAACCGAACCCGCCGCTCCGGAGGTCCGATCACCAACCCGACTTCCAGCGCCGCCAATCCGGTCTCCGCGATCGTGGAGCGTAAGCCCTCAGGGTCGGAGGAATCCGAGCCATCCAGGACCGGGGCTTCCGGAAGCTCGCCCTCCTCCGACCCGGTAGTCGGCAACAATTCTTCCTGGCGGCGCGCCAATTCCCCTTCATTCAATTGGCCGGCGGCATATGCCGCCGCAAGTTTTTCAAGATCTTTTTCGATGTCCATGAGCCACGGATTCGCCTGAAGGCTCTCGGTGATTTGTCTGAACCGACCGCCTAAATTAATTTATTCTTCAGTCTAGCAGAAAAACCAGGACGCTTGGCCGGTCGCCAGCCCGCTGCACCGGATGGCGCTTGCCACCGTCCCCCAGGATCCTCACCGCAGCAATGCCGTCGCCCTCACCAATCCATCATGAACACCGCCAATCCCTCGGACTCCTCCGACCTCCCGCCAGCCGGTCTCGATGCCTCGCTGGAAATCGCCGTGCGCTCGTTGCGCTCCCCGACTGGCCGGGGTCGCGGTGAAAACCAGGATAACTATCTGGTTATCGATGGCCAGGGTCAAGCCCATCTGCTGTGGCGCGAACAGGAAACCCGGTTGCGTCTGCCCGATTGGCCGACCGGTCACCATCGGCTGGCGGTACTCGATGGCATGGGGGGTCATAGTCATGGCCGGGAGGCGGCTGAAAAAAGCATCGAGGGTCTGCTCGGGCTGCCGGCCACCGCCGACCTCACGCAACTGTCCGAGGTCCTGACGGCCCTGCATGGCCAACTCCATCAGGAATTCCAAGCAGCGGGACTGGAAACCGGCTGTACCCTGACTCTCCTGGAGATTCCTCCCCAAGGTCCAGCCCTGCTGTTTCATACTGGCGACTCACGAGCTTACGCCATCAACGAGCACCAGGCGGCTTGTTTGACCGTGGATCATGTGCCCGCCACCCACCTGGCGATGCTGGGTCTGCTGAATGGCGCCCAGTGGCTCCAGCGGGTCCATGCCCAGCCGAATTCTCAGATTTGCCAGGCTTTTATTCTCGGCGGCACGTTGGGCATACCCACTCTGTACCCGGAAACCCTCGCGGCGGAACTGTACGAACTGCATGAAGGGAACCTACCCCTGTTTCTGCGGGGGTTGGGTGATCGACGCCACCTTACCCTGGAATCGGGACAGATCTACTTGCTCGCCAGCGATGGGCTCTGGCATTTATCCGAACCACAGGCGTTCGTCCAACGCTGGCCGGAGTTGCTGGCGCATCCGGGGCGACCGCTCGCGGAACTCCTTGATGAACTGCTCGCCGAACTGGCTGAAACCATTCGGCGGCAACAGCACCAACCGGACGATAACTGTACGGTCATTGTAGTCCGAAAATCCGGTCCAACCGAATAACCTCATCGCTCTTTCCCTGTTGCCGCCGACGGAGGGGTCCGACTTTGAAAATCCGGCATATCCTGCTCGCGCTACTGGTGCTGCTGGCCATCGCCTTCATGCAGCCACTGATCACCTTTCTGGGTGGACTCACCCTGCTGCTCGGCGTCGGGACGCTGATCTTTCGGGATTTGTCGCCAGCCGTTCAGGACACCGTGGAACGGCGCATGCTCGGCTGGTTACGCCAGGCGCGCGCTGGCTCATGGCCAGAGCCCAAAGCGCCGGCTGTCGCCAAGGATCGACTTCCAGGAACTCCGAGCAACGCTCCGAGGATTCCCAAACAAACCCGGAGCGTTCGGGCCAAACCCACGGGACCAGCGACTCCGGGTCCTGCCCACCACAACTCCGCACCACCCGCTTAGCGCTGGCCACCGCAACCGACGTTCGATTTTCCAGATTGGGAAACCGCCGGGCGCTGGCGCCGCCCGTTCGCCGCGGGTCCGAAACCGCCGACGCCGGGCGTTTGGGCAATGCCCGGCGTCGGCCATGGATCGCCATGAGACGACGGAACGAGTTTCAGGCTTGCTCGCGAGCCCTTGTCCGACGCAGGATGGCGTAAATCTCATCCTTGAGGTGCAAACGTTGTTTCTTCAGGGTCTCGGTATACATATCCGAAGGCGTCTCGATCTGTAGCTCGATTCGCTCCACCTCCTCGTTGACAGTGTGGTACTGGTCGTACAGCATCGCGAAATTGGTGTCGGCGGCTTTCAGTTCAGCGATACGTGCCCGATACTCCGGAAACTCGTGGAACAGATCGTGGCTTTCTCCAATCATCGGGGGAGTCCTCCTGGCGTGGTTTTGTTTTATTGCGGACTGATGAAGGTTTTATGACGCTTCAGTATAACAAGCCGCCATCACCATCGTCATTGCAGGCTTGACCCACCGCCGCGACCTAACCAGACTTGCCAGACCGGACGCCCACCGTCATCGACGCGCTTGCCTCTCTCACCAAAACCCTGTTGCTCCCGCCGGGCGGTCCGCTGTGGATCGGCCTGCTGGGAATTTTGTTATGGCGGTGGCGTCGGCGACTGGGCCAGCGTCTGCTGGTCGTTGGCGTGTTGCTGGGCTATGGACTCAGCATCCCCTTCACCGCCAGTTGGTTGAACCGGTCCCTGCAGGCTGATCCACCGCTGGCGGCAGCGGCTCCGATCCCGGAGGAAGTGGGGGTTATCGTGGTGCTGGGCGGCGGCCTGCGCGACGACGCGCCTGAATATGGCGAAGGCCCCACTCTGCATGATCGCACGCTGGGGCGAGTCCGTTACGCCGCCCGGCTGGCCCGGCAAACCGGCCTGCCGGTGTTGGCGACCGGCGGACGCCCCAAGGAAGAAGATCCCCCCGAAGCCGAGTTGATGCGGGAGATTCTGGAACGGGAATTCGGCATCGGCCCGGTCATGATCGAGACCGCCAGCCGGGATACCTGGGAAAACGCGATATACAGCGCCGCGCTCCTGCGCGAACACCGTATCGATACCATCCTGTTGGTGAGCACCGCCACCCACCTGCCGCGGGCGGTCGCCGCATTCGAACGGCAGGGACTCAACGTGATTCCCGCCCCCACTTTGTTCCTCAACGATCAGCCCAAACCCGCCGATCTCACCTCCTGGCTTCCTTCGGCCGCCGCTGTGGCGGCCATCCATTACGCCGGTCACGAATGGCTGGGGCGGTTGTGGTATGCCATGCGATACGCGCCACCCAGGGATTTCCGGGTTCCCCGATAATAATCCAAACCACTTGGAGAAGCCCTTTTGCTCGACCTCTGGGTGGGGCTAACCGGAAAAACCACCCTCTTCCCAGCCCCCCCTTCCAGGGGAAGAGGGGTATTTTTTCAAAGTTCTCAATCGGGCGCCCGACAAAATTCGATCAACCCCAGCGTGGAGCCGTCATGCCCGGCCGCCGGGCGGTCGCCCTTCAACTCCGGCAGAATGGCGTTGGCCAACTGCTTGCCCAGCTCCACCCCCCACTGATCGAAGGAATTGATGTTCCAGATCACCCCCTGGGCGAACACCTTGTGCTCGTACAGCGCCAGCAGCGACCCCAGCACCTGGGGCGTCAGGCGGCGGTAGAACAGGCTGGTGCTGGGTCGGTTGCCGGGAAAGACCTTATACGGCAGCAACTGCTCCAGCGCTTCGCCGCGCAAGCCCTGCTTCTCCAACTCGGCGCGGGCCTGCGCCTCGGTCTTGCCGACCATCAGCGCCTCGGCCTGGGCCAGGCAGTTAGCCAGCAGAATCGGATGATGGTCGCCAATCGGATTCGGGCTGTGCGCCGGCGCCAGAAAATCCGCCGGGACCAGATGCGTGCCCTGATGCAAGAGTTGGTAAAACGCGTGCTGGCCGTTGTTGCCCAGGCCGCCCCATAGAATGGGGCCGGTGTCGACCGTCACCATGTGCCCGGCGCGGTCGACGGTCTTGCCGTTGCTCTCCATGTCCAGTTGTTGCAAATAGTCGGGCAACGAGCGCAGATAGTCATCGTAGACCAGCGTCACCTGGCTGGCGGCGCCGAAAAAGTCGATGTACCACACGCCAAGCGTGGCCAGGATCACCGGCAGGTTCTCTTCCAACGGCGCGGTGCGGAAATGCTCGTCCATCTCGTGCGCGCCGTCGAGCAACTCCGTGAAATGCTCCACGCCCAGATACACCATGATCGGCAGACCGATGGCCGACCACAGCGAATAACGCCCGCCGACCCAATCCCAGAATTCGAACATGTTGGCGGTATCGATGCCGAACTTGGCCACGCCTGCGGCGTTGGTCGACACCGCGACAAAATGCTTGGCCACCGCCCCCTCATCACCCAATTCCTTGATCAGCCAGGCCCGGGCGGTATGGGCATTGGTCATGGTCTCCTGGGTGGTGAAGGTCTTGGAAGCGACGATGAACAGGGTGCTCTCGGGATCGCACTCGGCCAGGACGTGGCTGATGTGCGCGCCGTCTACGTTGGAGACGAAATGCATCCGTAGGGTGGGATCGCCATACGGCTCGAGCGCCTCGCAGATCATCTTCGGCCCCAAGTCGGAACCGCCGATGCCGATGTTGACCACGTCGCGGATCCGCTTGCCGGTCTGGCCGCGCCATTTGCCGCGGCGGATCTGGTCGGCGAACTTGCGCATGTGCTCCAGCACTTCGTTCACGCCCGGCATCACGTCCTGGCCGTCGACGAAGATCGGCCGGTTGCTCCGATTGCGCAAGGCGACGTGCAACACGGAACGGCGCTCGGTGTGATTGATTATCTCGCCGGCGAACATCCGCTCGATCCAGGTTGGCGCTTGCGCCTGGCGGGCCAGTTCGATCAGCAGGCCGAGGGTCTCCCCGGTGATGCGGTGCTTGGAAAAATCCACCAGCAAATCGCCGAAGCGTCGAGAGAACGTGGCGAAACGCTCGGGATCGGCGGCGAACAGGTCGCGCAGGTGCAGGTCGGCGACGACGGCATGATGGGCGTTCAACTCTTGCCAGACCGGCAGGTCGCTGGGAGCGGACATGGACAGCTTCCTTTATG
>JAWOHQ010000192.1:0-9324 GCA_046485105.1 Candidatus Competibacteraceae bacterium
CGGAATCGATCTTGTTGGAAACGCCCATGAACGGACACAATCCCAGAAAGCGGATCAGCACCACGTTGTTGACCAACGTCGCGCCCAGCAGGATGAGCAGGTATTCGTGCATGGCGGTCTCCGGGTTACGCTCCAGGCACGGCATCTATCGTGCCAAGGGTCCCCACGGTTTCATTCCGCTCGCAATCAAGTGCTTACCAGACGGGTCGTCAAACTTGAGAGCGAGAGGTTTGTAGGATTTGCGACATTTCGCGCGGCGACGGTGGTCGGTTGTGGCGAATCCCGCACTTACCGCCGCTGGCCGCTCCCCCCTTTGCCAAAGGTGGGGTTGGGAAAATTGCCGTTCGCGAGGCGACCATCATTCACTGAGGCAAGCCATACCTGCGGAATGGGAATTACTTCCAGGACTTTCGCTTTCCGTCATTCCCGCACCAGCGGGAATCCAGTAACCTACCCATCACATCATTTAGGTCGGTTGAAACACTAGCCAGAAGCGAACATCCCGACTGAATTAAAAGCCCGACGCACCCATACGCCGTCCACTCCGGGAGGAAATCTCAAAATGTGCAACGTCTGCGGTTGTGGTCAAGGAGAAATTCGTATCGATGGGCAGGGACACGAGCATCCAGAACACGGCCATCCCCACGACCACGGTCATCCCCACGGTCATGGCCATCCCGCCGCCCTCCTCCAATCCTTGCCTGGTTCCGACCCGGCGCGCCTGGTGCGGATCGAGCAGGATCTGCTGGCGCACAATCAGGGCTTCGCCGACGCCAACCGACGCTCTTTCGCGGTTCGGGGGATTCTGGCGCTGAATCTGGTATCCAGCCCCGGCTCCGGTAAAACCAGCCTGCTGGTGCGAACCCTGGAGGCACTGCGGGAGGAAATGCCGCTGGCGGTGATCGAGGGCGACCAGCAGACGAGCCGCGACGCCGATCGCATCCGCGCCACCGGCGTGCCGGCGATCCAGGTCAATACCGGCAAGGGCTGTCATCTCGACGCCCACATGGTCGGCCATGCCCTCGATACGCTGACGCTCCCCGAGGGCGGAGTGCTGTTCGTCGAAAACGTCGGCAATCTGGTCTGCCCGGCCGGCTTCGATCTGGGCGAGGCGCACAAGGTAGTCGTGCTGTCGGTGACCGAGGGCGAGGACAAGCCGCTCAAGTATCCCAACATGTTCGCCGCCGCCGACTTGCTGCTGTTGAACAAAATCGATTTGCTCCCATATCTCGATTTCGATGTGGCGCTCTGCCTCGAATACGCCCGGCGCGCCAATCCCGATCTCACCATCCTGCAACTGTCGGTGCGGAGCGGCGAAGGGCTGGACGGCTGGCTGGACTGGCTGCGAGCCGAGCGACGGGCGGTGTTGCAGCGCCAGGTTGCCGGGTTGGAGGCGCGACTGAACGAAGCACGCTCCCGGATGGAAGCCTGAGAGGCGTTTTTGTACAACCTCTCGCGGACTAACGCATTGAAAATAAAGCCCTCACCCCCAACCCCTCTCCCACGGGGAGAGGGGAGTTTTTGTACGGTCTCTGAGTCGCTTGAAAAATCCCCCTCATCCCTGCCCTTCTCCCGCCGGCGGGAGAAGGGTTCCCATCCGGCCTCCAACCCACGGACGCCGATGACGGTCACCGCGCGATCGGACGCTCCCCAGCGGCTGGCGATCCAGATCCGCGGCCAAGTCCAGGGCGTTGGGTTCCGACCGTTCGTCTATCGGCTGGCCCGCGAGTTGAACCTGCGCGGCTGGGTGCGCAACGACGCCGCCGGGGTGGACATCGAGGCGCAAGGCCCGGCGTCGGCGCTGGAGCAATTTCTGGCGGCGTTGCGCCGGCCGCCGCCCTTGGCCCGCATCGACGCCGTGCGAACCACGCCGCTGCCCGCGCAAGCTGAAGACGACGACTTCACCATCCAGGCCAGCGGCGCCGGGCCGGTCCTGGCGGAAATCACTCCCGATACCGCCGTCTGCCCCGACTGTCTGGCCGAACTGTTCGATCCCACCGACCGCCGCTACCGCTATCCCTTCCTCAACTGCACCCACTGTGGCCCGCGTTACACGATCACGCATACCCTGCCCTACGACCGCCCCAACACCAGCATGGCCGGCTTTCCGCTGTGTCCGGATTGCGCCCGTGAATACCACGATCCCGCCGACCGGCGCTTTCACGCCCAGCCGGTCGCCTGTCCGGTCTGCGGACCCCGCCTGACCTTGCGCGACGCCCACGGCGAACCGCTCGCGGTCGCCGATCCCATCGCCGCCGCGCTGGAACAACTGCGGAACGGCGCGATTCTGGCGATCAAGGGCTTGGGCGGCTTTCATTTGGCTTGCGACGCCCGTAACGACATCGCGGTTGCCCGGTTGCGCCAACGCAAGCAGCGCGAAGCCAAGCCGTTCGCGGTGATGGCTGCTAACCTAGCCTCACTAACCCCTTGGGTGAAATGCGGCGAAGAAGAGCGGCGGTTGCTGGGAGCGCCGGAACGGCCCATCGTGTTGTTGGCCAAGCGCCCCGGCGTGGATGCCGTGCTGGACGGCGTCGCGCCCGGCGTGGACCGGCTGGGAGTCATGCTGCCCTACACGCCGCTGCACTACCTGCTGTTTCACGAAGCCGCCGGTCGCCCCGATGGCTGCGACTGGCTCGCCCGACCCTGGCCGCTGCTGCTGGTGATGACCAGCGCCAATCCGGGTGGCGAACCGCTGGTCATCGACGACGCGGAGGCCAGCGACCGCCTGGCGGGCATCGCCGAAGGGTTCCTCACTCATGACCGGCCCATCGTCGCCCGCTGCGACGACAGCGTGCTGCACTGGAACGGCAAAGCGCCAGCCTTCATCCGCCGCGCTCGGGGCTATGTCCCGCGCCGCATCGCCCTGCCTGCTCCTGGTCCCTCGGTGCTGGCCTGCGGCGGCTGGCTGAAAAACACCCTCTGCCTGACCCGCGACGCTCAAGCGTATCTATCGCCGCACATCGGCGATCTCGACAACGCCGCCGCTTGCCGCGCCTTGGAGGAGATGGCCGAACGATTGCTGGATACGTTGCGGATCATCCCGGAACGGGTGGCCTGCGACCGGCATCCAGATTTCCACGGCAGCCGCTTCGCCGCCGCCTTCGCCGCCGACCGGGGGCTGCCGTGCCTGCCGGTCCAGCACCACCACGCCCACATCGCCGCCATCGCCGCCGAGCATGGCCTGAGCCGACCGGTGCTGGGCCTGGCGCTGGACGGCGTCGGACTGGGGGACGACGGCGGTAGTTGGGGCGGAGAGTTGCTGTGGGTGCATGGCGCGGAGTACCGGCGGTTGGGGCACTTGTCCCCCCTGCCCCTGCCCGGCGGCGACCGCGCCGCCCGCGAGCCGTGGCGGATGGCCGCCGCCGCGCTGCACGCCCTCGGCCGGGGCGCGGAGATTTCCCGACGCTTTCCCGGACCGCTGGCGGAACCGGTGCGCCGATTGCTGGAGCGAGGCGACGAGACGCATTGTCCCCTCACCAGCAGCGCCGGGCGGGTGTTCGACGCGGCGGCGGCCCTGCTGGGGCTGCGCCTCACGAGCGATTACGAAGGACAGGCGGCGATGGAACTGGAAGCGCTGGCCGCGACTTGCAGTCCCGTCGCTCCGCTGCCCGATGGCTATTTAATGACCACCGGCGGTCAACTTGATCTGCTGCCGCTGCTGGCCTGGCTGGCCGATCAGGTCGCCGAACCCGCCCAGGGCGCGGCCCGGTTCCACGCCACGCTGGCTCAGGCGCTGGCGGACTGGGCCATGGCCACCGCGCGGCGGGAAGCCGTGGGCGACATCGCTCTGGGCGGCGGCTGTTTTCTCAACCGGCTGTTGAGCGGTCAGTTACGCACCCGGTTCGAGCGGAACGGCTTGACCGTCCACGAAGCCCGGCAGGCGCCACCCAACGACGGTGGCCTGAGTCTGGGGCAAGCCTGGGTCGCCATGCAGGCCCGGTGTTGAGCGACGCGCCAGCGCCAGTGACGATTACCTTATAAAACCAATTAATCTAAAAAAATTTTTGGTTATTCTAAAATTACTAAAAAAAGCCGCTTGACGCAGTGCAATAAGCACTTTATACTGCAATGCAACATTCCTAGTGAATGTTGTCCTCTAAACCTCCTTTGGTGGTTATTGGCCGAGACGCAAACCGTCTCGGCCTTTTTTTTGTGCGGTTGCAAGAAATCCCGACGCGTCGCAACTTCATGCTTGAGTTAAGGTGGATTCCTGGAAAATCTTACCAGCGTAGGGTGGATAAGCGAAGCGCATCCACCAGTCAGCCCGTTGGTGGATGCGGCGCGGAGCGCCTTATCCACCCTACCCCAGTTCGGTAAGATCTTTTCTGGAAATCGCCTAAGCTCGACATCGTTCAGATCTCGTTCTTCTCCACCCCTTCCTTTGAGGTTATTAGCCGGGGTTCATCAGACCCTGACTTATTTATGCCCTGCGTCGGTCATTCAGCCACGACCATTCGCTCCACCCGCTGGAACCCACGGGGCAACGGCTTGCCCCGCCGGCCCCGTTCGCCGGCGTAGCCCTCCAGATCTGTCGGCTTGAGCTTCAGGTCGCGCTTGCCAGCGGTCAGGACCAAGGTCCGCGCCGGCGGGGCGAGCGCCAAGACCGCCAACAACTCCCCACCCGGCAGGTCGAGAATCTTGTTGCCCTTGCCCTTGGGCAAACGCGGCAGATCTTTCACCGGAAACAGCAGCAACCGGCCACCGCTACTCACCGCCGCCAATCGGTCGGAGTCCAGACTCATGACTGGCAAGGGCGGCAGGATCGTCGCGCCACTCGGAACGGTCAGCACCAGCTTGCCGGCCTTGTTGCGGCTGAGCAGATCGTCGAAGGCGCAGATAAAACCGTAGCCGGCGTCGGTGGCCAGCAGATAAAGATCCTCGGGATTACCCAGCAGCACGCTGACAAAGCGCGCGCCATCCGGCGGACTGAGCTTGCCGGTCAGCGGTTCGCCGTAGCCGCGCGCCGAGGCCAATCCCGCCACCGGCAAGGTATAAGTCCGCCCGGTGGTATCCAGGAACACCGCCGCCTGATTGCTACGGCCTTGCGCCTGGTCCAGAAACTCATCACCGGATTTATAGCTCAACGCCGTCGCGTCCACCTCGCGCCCTTTGGCCGCCCGCACCCAGCCCTTTTGCGACAACACCACCACCATGGGTTCGCTGGGCGTCAAGCTGTTCTCGTCCAAGGCCTGAGCCGGCCGC
Source organism: Candidatus Competibacteraceae bacterium (assembly GCA_046485105.1). Classification (GTDB taxonomy): domain Bacteria; phylum Pseudomonadota; class Gammaproteobacteria; order Competibacterales; family Competibacteraceae; genus REEE01. The sequence continues at coordinate 5,203 of JAWOHQ010000192.1, forward strand.
CGTTCCACCAGCGGACAGCGGCGCGGGTCGGCAAAGCGTTGTGTATCTTCCTGAATTTCTTTGCGGATCAGCGCCTTCAACCGCTTCTCGGAACCCAGTAACTGTTGCAACTGCTCCAGCTCCTTGCGCAGCTGATCCTGCTCGCCGCGCAATTTCATCTCCTCCAGGCGGGCCAGATGACGGAGCTTGGTTTCCAGTATCGCCTCGGCCTGGAGATCGGAGAGTTGCAAGCGGGCGATCAGCGCCGGCTTGGGTTTCTCCTCGGTGCGCAGGATGCGGATCACCTCGTCCAGATTGAGATAGGCGATCAGCAAGCCGTCCAGAATATGCAGGCGCTGTTCGACCTGGTTGCGGCGGTACTCCAGCCGCCGGCGCACGGTGCCGAGGCGATACTGGAGCCATTCGTCCAGAATCTGGCGGAGATTCTTAACCCGCGGCCGGCCGTCCAAGCCGATCATGTTGAGATTGACCCGGTAGCTCTTCTCCAAATCCGTGGCGGCGAACAGGTGATCCATCAGCAGGTCCACATCCACCCGGTTCGAGCGCAGCGCCAGCACCAGCCGGGTCGGATTCTCATGATCGGACTCGTCGCGCAAATCCTCGACCATCGGCAGCTTCTTATCCCGCATCTGGGCGGCGATCTGTTCCATGATCCGCGCCCCGGAGACCTGGTGTGGCAGAGCGGTGATCACCACGTCGCCGTTCTCCCGCTCGAAACGAGCGCGCAACCGCACCGCGCCGTTCCCGGTCTGGTACAGCTTGCGCAACTCCTCGCGCGGGGTGACGATCTCCGCGCCGCCTGGATAATCCGGCGCCGGCACGAGTTCGTACAGCGCGTCGTCCGCGCAGTCGGGATGATCCAGGAGATGGATGCAGGCGGCGGCGATTTCGCCGAGATGGTGCGGCGGGATATCGGTGGCCATGCCCACGGCGATGCCGGTCGCGCCGTTCAGCAAGACGTTGGGCAAGCGGGCCGGCAGCAGAACCGGTTCGTCCAACGTGCCGTCGAAATTGGGCGTCCAGTCCACCGTGCCCTGGCCGAGTTCCGCGAGCAGCACCTGCGCGAACGGCGACAGCCGGGACTCGGTATAGCGCATGGCCGCGAAGGATTTGGGATCGTCCGGCGAACCCCAGTTGCCCTGCCCGTCCACCAGCGGATAGCGGTAGGAAAACGGCTGGGCCATCAACACCATCGCCTCGTAGCAGGCCAGATCGCCGTGCGGATGGTATTTCCCGAGGACATCGCCGACCGTGCGGGCCGATTTTTTATGCTTGGCCCCGGCGTTCAGGCCCAATTCGGACATGGCGTAGACGATCCGCCGTTGCACCGGCTTCAGGCCGTCGCCGAGGTGCGGCAAGGCCCGGTCGAGAATGACATACATGGAATAATCCAGATACGCTTTCTCGGTGAAAACCCGCAGTGGCAACCGTTCGGCGCCGTCGGCGGTAAAGGTTAAGGGTTCGGTCATTCTGAAACTGCGCTCAAGGGTTGGGAAACAGTTCGGCCAGGTCGATCGCCGCATCCGGACACAGGGTCGGTGCGATAATCCCGGTGCGGCGGCAATCCCGTTGCCGGTACTGGCCCCGGACGGGCTCGCGATAGATCTCCAGCTGCCGTTGCTGGAGGTCGAGCAGCCAGACTTCCGGGATGCCGTGGCTGGCGTAGAGCGGGACTTTTACGTCGCGGTCGTAGCGGAGAGTGCTGTCAGAGACTTCGATAATTAGTAATACATCTTCCGCGTGGGGATGCGCCCGTTCGTAATAGTCCTCGCGCCAGCGCAGAATGGCGATATCGGGTTGAGGCTCTCCATAGCCGCCGAGCACCACGGGGTTTTGCGCCGCGATGATCGCCTGATCGCCGAAAAATCTGGAAAACAAATAGATGAAACGATTGACCTTACCACCGTGCTCGCTGCCAATCGGCGCCATTTCCACGATCTCCCCATCGATCAATTCCATCCGTGAATCTTCGTTCAGTAAACCGACTTCGCCCATGCGGTGATATTCCGCCACCGTCCAGCGATGGCGCTGATAACCCGTCTCGGCCTTTTCGGCATATACTGCGGTCGTCATGTTTCACTTCCTCCGCCACATGAATCCAGTGGACCAGTCTAACCCATGCCCCCAAAAAATCTGACCGTCGGGCTGGTCCAGCCGGCGTGCAGCGCCGACCGCGCCGCCAACCTGGCCGCCAGCATCCATGATCTCGCCAACCGTGTCACATAACGTCAAAAAGATAAAAGTCTACTTTTTTCCCTTGATTTTAATCAATTTTATATGAATTTATTAGCCATTTATCCTACCAAAAACATGGGATTATCGACGTGCTGACTTCCCTGAACTTAACCAGTTCGAACATATCCTATAATTCGGCTGAATTGTCCTATACTTTCCCAAGTTTGGTGTCACTCGAAGCCGCTCCAAGTCGATCATTCCACATGCACACCCTTTCGCCCAAGCCAGCTACGCTCCACACGGACGCTGTAAACCTGCACGGATCGCCCCGCCTTTCGCGGTCTGGAACCCGGCTGCGCTGCCAACCCGACCTGCCCTTGACTCAAGCAAGCCTCAATCACCTGACGGGCATCACACCGAGGAGCTGAAGTATGGAAATCATCAAAGCAGACGTCGCGATCGTCGGCGCTGGAGGAGCGGGGTTGCGCACCGCAATCGCGCTCGCCGAAGCTGACCCGAAGCTTCGTATCGCCTTGATTTCAAAAGTTTATCCCATGCGTAGCCACACCTGCGCGGCCGAAGGCGGGGCCGCTGGCGTCATCAAATCCGACGACAGCATGACGGATCATTTCAACGACACCGTCGGTGGCGGGGACTGGCTATGCGATCAGGATGCGGTCGATTTTTTCATCGCCGAAGCGCCCAAGGAGTTGATGCAACTGGAACACTGGGGTTGTCCCTGGAGTCGCGAGCCGGATGGGTCGGTCGCGGTGCGGCCGTTCGGCGGCATGAAGAACAAGCGCACCTGGTATGCCGCCGATAAATCCGGCTTCCACATCCTTCACACTCTGTTTCAGACTTCGCTCAAGTATCCGACCATCCAGCGCTTCGACGAATATTTCGCCACCGACTTGCTGGTGGACGACGGGCGCTGCCAGGGTCTCACGGCCATCGCGATGATGACCGGACAGATGACACAGTTCCAGGCGGGTGCCGTCATCATCACCGCCGGTGGCGCCGGGCGCATGTTCCCGTTCACCACCAACGGCGCCATCAAGACCGGCGACGGCATGGCACTGGCCTATCGCGCCGGCGTGCCGCTCAAGGACATGGAGTTTGTCCAGTACCATCCCACCGGCCTGCCCAACACCGGGATTCTGCTCACCGAAGGCTGCCGCGGCGAAGGCGGCATCCTGGTCAACAAGGACGGCCGCCGGTATTTGCAGGACTATGGCATGGGGCCGGAATCACCGGTCGGCCAACCGGTACTGAAAACCATGGAACTCGGCCCGCGCGACCGGCTGAGCCAGGCCTTCTGGCACGAGCAACGGAAAGGCAATACCGTGCAGACGCGATGGGGCGACTGCGTCTTGCTGGACATGCGCCATCTGGGCGAGAAGAAGATCAACGAACGGCTGCCGTTCGTGCGCGATCTGTCGATCAGCTATCTCAGCGTGGACCCCGTGAAGGACCCGGTGCCGATCCGCCCGGTCGTGCATTACATGATGGGCGGCATCCATACCGACATCAACGCCGCCACGCCGCTGCCGGGGCTGTTCGCGGCCGGTGAATGCGCCTGCGTGAGCATCAACGGCGCCAATCGGCTCGGTTCCAACTCCCTGACCGAGCTGCTGGTGTTCGGCCGTCAGGCGGCGCTGAGCGCCATGGCCTATCTCCAGTCGGGAGCGAGTCCGAGCAACGACGCCGCGCTGGCGGCCCAGGCCGAGGAGGCGCGGGCGCGGATCACCACGCTGTTCGCCAAGAGCGGCGGCGCCGAAACCATCTCCGGGCTGCGCAAGGAAATGATGGACCTCATGGAGGAACACGCGGGGATTTACCGAACCGGCGAAGGTTTGGCTGCGGCCTGCGACAAAATCTTCGAGCTGCGCCAGCGTTACGCCGACATCGAGCTGCACGACAAGAGCAACGTCTACAACACCGACCTGG
>JAWOHQ010000200.1:0-8956 GCA_046485105.1 Candidatus Competibacteraceae bacterium
GGCCGGCCGAATAGCGGACGCGCGCTTCGTCCCAAGAGGAGGAACGGGCGATATCCCAGCGGTCCAGCGCCTCGGCCAAGGTCTCGCCATGCACCGTGCGCGCGTCGCGATGCAGCAACCCCGCGCGGTCCAGCGCGCCGAGAATGGCGATCACCCCGCCCGCGCGATGGACGTCCTCCATGTGGTATTTCTGGGTGGCGGGCGCAACCTTGCATAGATTCGGCACCCGCCGGGACAGCCGATCGATGTCGCGCATGGCAAACGGCACCCCGGCCTCGTGGGCGGCGGCCAGCAGATGCAGCACCGTGTTGGTGGAACCGCCCATGGCGATGTCGAGGCTGATGGCGTTTTCGAAGGCTTCGAAGGTCGCGATGCCGCGCGGCAGCACCGAAGCGTCGTCCTGTTCGTAGTAACGCCGGGTCAGGGCGACGATGCGCCGGCCGGCTTCCAGAAACAATTCCCGGCGGTCGGCGTGGGTGGCCAGCAGCGAGCCGTTGCCAGGCAGGCTCAAGCCCAGCGCCTCGGTCAGACAGTTCATCGAGTTGGCGGTGAACATCCCCGAGCAGGAGCCGCAGGTCGGACAAGCCGAGCGCTCGTACTCGGCCACCGTGGCGTCGTCGATGCGGTCGTCGGCGGCGACGACCATGGCATCCACCAGATCCAGTTTGTGTTCGGCCAGTCGGGTCTTACCCGCCTCCATCGGTCCGCCGGAGACGAAAATCGTGGGAATATTCAGCCGCATGGCCGCTATCAACATGCCGGGCGTGATCTTGTCGCAGTTGGAAATACAGACCAACGCGTCGGCGCAGTGAGCGTTGACCATGTATTCGACCGAATCGGCGATCAACTCGCGCGAAGGCAGCGAGTACAGCATCCCGCCGTGGCCCATCGCGATGCCGTCATCCACGGCGATGGTATTGAATTCCTTGGCGATGCCGCCGGCGGCTTCGATCTCCCGCGCCACCAGTTGCCCCAGATCCTTGAGGTGGACGTGGCCGGGGACGAACTGGGTGAAGGAATTGGAGATCGCAATAATCGGTTTGCCGAAGTCGCCGTCCTTGACGCCGGTGGCTCGCCAGAGCGCGCGGGCGCCCGCCATGTTGCGGCCGTGGGTGGTAGTGCGGGAGCGATAGTCGGGCATGAGAAACTCCACGAGGCTGGAAAATGAGGACTAAACCATAACCGTTCACTCCCCTCTCCCGCCGGCGGGAGAGGGGTTGGGGGTGAGGGTCGTCGCATCAACGCCTGACCCCCTCACCCTAGCCCTCTCCCCCATTCATGGGGGAGAGGGAACTGAAGGCTTACCGCCGTTCAATACCCCGCTGCTTGCCCGCCGGGCTGGCGAGTATCGGGAAAGCCGTACAGGCCCTCCGGGGCGCGGACGATGCTCTGGGTCGAACCCATCGCATCCGTCGCGACCACCCGGTGGCCCCATTGCTCCAACAGCCGCACGGTGTCCGGGCTGAGCCCTTCCTCGACCCGCAACTCATCCGGCAACCATTGATGATGCATGCGCGGCGCGACCGTGGCCTCGGCGAGGTTCATCCGGTGATCGACGACGTTCAGCAAGATTTGCAGCACGGTGGTAATGATGCGACTGCCGCCGGGACTGCCGGTGACCAGCACGACTTGCCCGTCCCGGAACACCAGGGTCGGCGTCATCGAACTGAGCGGCCGCTTGCCGGGGCCGACCGCGTTGGCGGCGCCGCCGATTAATCCATAGGCGTTGGGTACGCCCGGCTTGGCGGCGAAATCGTCCATCTCGTTGTTGAGCAGGAAACCGGCGCCGGCGACGACGATCCCGGAGCCGTAGGGAAAATTCAGGGTATAAGTGACCGCGACCGCGTTGCCGTTCCGATCCATCACCGAGTAATGCGTGGTTTGTTCGTTTTCCTGACGACGCGGCTGGCCCGGTTTGATCTCCGCCGCCGGCCGCGCCCGCTCCAGGTCGATGCGGGACGCCAGTTCCCTGGCGTAGGCCTTTGCAGTCAACCCGGCGACCGGCACGGTTGCGAAATCCGGATCGCCCAGATATTCGCTACGGTCGGCGTAGGCCAGTTTCATGGCCTCGGCCATTCGGTGGATCGTCGCGGCGCTGTTGTGGCCGAGTTCGCCCAACGGCCAGGTTTCGAGCATATTGAGCAGTTGGATCAGATGTACGCCGCCGGAACTGGGCGGTGGCATGGACACGACCTCATAACCTCGATACGTACCTCGCACCGGCTCGCGGACCACCGCCCGGTAATTCCGCAAATCCTCCAGGGTGATCAGGCCCTCGTGAGCCTCCATGTCGGCGACCAGTTTCCGGGCAATTTCCCCTTCATAGAAAGCGGTGGGACCGTGCTCGGCGATCAGTTCGAGTGAGGCGGCCAGATCCGACTGCCTCAGGGTTTCGCCGGGTTGATAGGGCGAACCCTCGGCCTTGAAGAACGTCCCCATGCTCGCGGGCCAGGGCGCCATTCGTTCGCGCACCCCCCGCAGCGACTGGGCCAGTTCCACGCTGACCGGAATCCCCGCTTCGGCCAGCCGGATCGCCGGCTCGACCAGACGCCGCCACGGCAACCGGCCATGCCGCTGATGGGCCAGCGCCAGCCCGGCCACGGTGCCCGGCACGCCCGCCGCCTGGTGGTGGAAGCGAATGCGGATTTCCTCCACCTCGCCCTGCTCGTTCAGATAAAAATCGCGGCCCACGGCGGCGGGAGCGGTTTCCCGGAAATCGATGGCCTCGCTCTGCTTTTTCGCAGCGTCGTGAACCAGCAGGAACCCGCCGCCGCCCAGATTGCCGGCCTGCGGCAGCGTGACCGCCAGCGCGAAGCCGACCGCCACCGCCGCGTCCACCGCATGACCACCCTGGCGCAGGATCTCCAATCCGACCTGACTGGCCAGCGCGTCCTGGCTGACCACCAAGCCATTTCCAGCCAGAACCGGGTGGATGCGGTCGCGGGGATTATAGAGCGGAGGTTCGGCAAGCGCGGCGCCGAACAGCAGCAAACCGCATACCCCCCCCAGCAGCAGCCGACCGAACCCGCGAGCGACTGCGAGCACTCGCCGCATGGTGGCCTCACCCAGTGGAGGATTCATCAAAACAGCTTGAAGATGTATCCCAGCACAGCAGCGGCCGATCCTAGTAAAGCAACGACGCCCACCACCAGCGCCAAATTGGCTCGCGATTCGGCCGGTCCGCCCTGAGTGGAGAAATTGGCCGCGACCTGCTGGACCGAGCGTTCGGCGGTCTCCCGGGCGATCGTTTCGACGACCGGCTGGATCCCGGAGCGGACCATCTGAATGATTTGCTGCTTGAATTCCGGGGTGTTGGTGGCAAACACCAAGGCTTCACGGCTCTTTTGATCGACTTGCGTCTCGATCTGCTGGAGCAGCTCGTCGCGGTTGACTTCCAATCCGCGAGCGATGTTGCGTTGGGAGACCCCTTCGCTGACTTCCCGGGCGGCCAGCTCGGCCACCGCGCGGGCGCTTTCCTGAGCGGTGGTGCGCGCGGTCTTCTCGGCGGTGCCGCGCGAGATTTCCGTTGCGACCTGTTTGGCGGCTTCCTGGGCGGCGCGCACCGCCGCGTGCGCCGCGCGCCGACCCAGATCCTCGGCCACGCCGCGCGCGGCCTGAACGGCGACCTCGCGCGCCAGATTGGGCACCAGTTCCTGAATGATATCGCGGGCAACCTTCTCGGCGGCCGCCCAAGCCACCCGTTCGGCCAGTTGTTCGACTTCGCTGGCGGCGGCCGGCACTCCAACCGCCGGTGCGGGGGCCGGAAGTGGAGCCTCGGTGGGCGGCGGGGCGGGTGGCGCGGGCGCTTTTTCAACCACGGCGGGTGTGGGAATAGCCGGCGCTGAAGTGATCGGTTCTTCGATGGCGATGGCGGCCTTGCCTTCGCTGACCATTCGCAGAACCTCATCGAGTTGCGCGGGGGTATAAGGCTTGGAAAGGAAACCGACCGCGCCGCTTTCTCGAGCATCCCGCTTGTCTTCCTCGGTGGCGTTGGCCGAACACATGATGATGGGGGCCGACTCTTCGGGATGGAGTCCCGTGATGGCGCGGCTGGCTTCAAAACCGTCCATGCCAGGCATCATCACATCCATGAAGACGATATCGGGTTTCTTGGTATCCAGATATTTGACGCAGTCTTCGCCCGATCCCACCCAATCCACCTCGATACCACGTTCGAGCAACAATTTGCGTAAGGTCAGGTGGGCGACCTTGGAATCATCCACCACCAGCGCCTTTTTGATGTTCATGCAGGCCTCCTACGGCATGAGAATCGCGTCGTCGCCGCACTGTCAGGTTAATTCAGGCGGTTTTGATCAGTTGCGGTTGTCGCGAAGATCGGCAATCAGGACTATGTTATAGATGGATCGTGAAGAAATGCACTGAAAATTATTCACGCGAACCATGCGCGAATAGCGATTCGTGCCCGAGTCCACATTTTTAAGCCAAATCCACCCGAGGAATCCTATCATGAACAGAACCCTGCTTGCCCTGCTCGCGCCCCCCGCGGCGGTGGCCCGATTTGGTTGCGCTACCTGTACCGCCGCGCCCATCGGCGTATTCTGGCTGGCCGGTCTGGTCAGCATCGGTTATGGCCTGGCCGGCGGCGCTCCCAACGCGCTGTTGAGCGCCGGAGGCCTGATCGTCGTCGGCGTTCTGCTGTGGTTGATCGCCACTGCCTGGGCGCGGTTGGTGATTCGGGGCGTGGAGAGCGACCTGCGGCAGCACGAGGGCAGCACCCGCGTGAGCCAGGTCCCGCCGAAGCCCGACGACCCCGACCCGTTCAGCCAAATCCGGAGCCACTCTTGACGCGCCGCTGACGCACTCCACCCACGGAAGAAGTGGCTAGTGGCTAGTGGCTAGTGGCTAGTGGCTAGTCGCTAGTCGCTAGTCGCTAGTCGCTAGTCGCTAGTCGCTAGTCGCTAGTCGCTACACCCACCGGCCTACCGGGTTCGCGGGGATCGATTCACGGGCGCTCGTCCGCCGTTTCCTTGGCTCGCGGCAATAGATCTTCGCGACCGACGCCCAGATACAAAGCGGTGGCGCTGGCGATATAAATGGTCGAGTAGGTGCCCACGACCACGCCGATGATCAGGGCGATTGAAAAACCGTACATCACGGCGCCGCCGAGAAACAGCAGGACCAGCACCGCCATCAGGGTGGAGAGACTGGTCACGATCGTGCGGGTGAGCGTCTCATTGATCGAGAGATTCATGATCTCCAGCGTGGACCCCTTGCGCCGTTTGCGAAAATTCTCGCGGATGCGATCCATCACCACGACCGTGTCGTTGACCGAGTAGCCGATCACCGCCAGGACCGCCGCCAGGACCGTCAGATCAAACTCGATCTGGAACAGCGCAAACCAGCCGACGGTGAACACGACATCGTGGATCGTTGCGGCGATGGCGCCCAGCGCCAGCCGCCACTCGAAGCGGAACATGATGTAGATCAGAATGGCGATCATCGCGCCCAGCGCCGCCAGCCCCCCCTGTTCGGCCAGTTCCTGGCCGACCTGCGGCCCGACGAATTCCGCCCGCGCCAGCGTGACCCCCGCACCGCCCTCGGCCGCTTGCAGGATCGCCAGCACCTGATTGCTGAGCGCGGCGGCATCGACCTGTTCGCGGGGCGGGATGCGGATCAGCACGTCCCGGGAGGTGCCGAAATGCTGGGCCTGGGCGTCGCCGAAACCGGCCTCGGCCAACGTTTCCCGAACCTGGGGGACATCCACCGGCTCGGGATAGCGGACTTCGACGGCCGTACCGCCGGTGAAATCTAGCCCCAGGTTCAACCCCCGGACCAACAGGGCGCCGAGGCAAATCAGCAGGACCGCCGCCGACAGGACCATGGCCAGCTTGCCCTTGCCCAGAAAGTCGATACGGGTATCGTAAAAATTCAGTCGCCACATGGATCGTGTTCCGAGCCGACGGTTCAGACCGTCAATTTTTGCAGCCGCCGGCCGCCGTAGAGGAGATTGACCACCGCGCGGGACGCCAGGACCGCCGTGAACATCGAGGTCAGGATGCCGATGCTGAGCGTGACCGCGAAGCCCTTGACTGGGCCGGTGCCGATAAAGAACAGCATGAGCGCCGCGATCAGGGTGGTCAGGTTGGAATCAAAGATGGTGTCGAACGCCCGCTCGTAGCCGGTGTGAATCGCCGCCTGCGGGCTGTTGCCGTTGCGCAGTTCCTCGCGGATGCGTTCGTAAATCAACACGTTGGCGTCCACCGCCATGCCCATGGTCAATACGATGCCGGCAATGCCGGGCAGGGTGAGCGTGGCCTGGAGCATGGACAGCGCGGCGATGATCAGTACGATGTTGACGACCAGCGCGGCGGCGGCGATGGCCCCGAACGCCTTGTAGCGCAGGATCATGAACGCGGCGATCAGCAACAGCGCGAACAGGGCGGCGCGGAACCCTTGGGTGATGTTTTCCTGGCCGGCGCTGGGGCCGACCGTCCGCTCCTCAATGATTTCGATCGGGCTGATCAGCGCGCCGGCTCGCAGCAACAGCGCCAAATCGCGGGCTTCGCGGGTGCTCTCCAGCCCAGTGATCTGGAAGCGTCGGCTCAGTCGGTCGCGGATGGTGGCGATGTTGATGACCTCCTCGACGGTGTGGGAGGTCCTGCGGGTTTCGCCATCCACCAGGCGGGTCTCAGTCTTGTTCTCAATGAACACCACCGCCATGCGCTTGCCGATGTTGTCCTTGGTGGCATCCTCGAAGCGCTTGGCGCCCCGGCCGTCGAGGGTCACGAACACTGCCGGTCCGCCGCTTTGCTGGTCGAGGCCGGAAGCGGCGTCCACGATGGATTCGCCGGTCAGCATCACCCGCCGCTGCAACAACACCGGCCGCCCGCCCCGGTCCTGGTACAGCCGGGAGTTCAGTGGGATGCGGCCGGTGGCGGCGGCCTGGTCCCAGTCGTTTTCCTCGTCCACCAGCCGGAATTCCAGGGTGGCGGTGGCGCCGAGGATTTCCTTGGCGCGGGCGGTGTCCTGCACGCCGGGGAGTTGCACCACGATGCGTTCGCCCCCCTGCTGCTGGATGATCGGCTCGGCCACCCCCAGTTCGTTGACCCGATTGCGCAGGATGGTGATGTTCTGCTGGAGCGCGAAGTCGCGTTTTTCCCGAATCTCCGTTTCGCCCAGACTCAGTTTCAGACTCAGCGGACCCGGTTCGCTCTGTTCCAGGTTCCGCAAGTCGTCGCGCAACTGCTGGGTGGCCCGGTCGCGGTCCGCGGGATCGCGGAATTCAATCTGCACCCCCCCGGCGGCGGCGCGGCCCACCGAGGTGTACAAAATCCGCGCGCCGCGCAGCACAGAGCGAATCTCCTCGACGTAGCTTTCCTCGACCTGCCGGACCGTGGCTTCCATGTCCACCTGCATTAAAAAGTGGACGCCGCCGCGCAAGTCGAGACCGAGGTACATCGGACTCAGGCCCAACGCTCGCAACAAAGCCGGCTCGGCGGAGGCCAGATTGAGCGCGACGACGTAGTCGCGGCCCAGCCGATCCCTGAGAATGTCGGCGGCCTTCAGTTGTTCTTCCGGATCGCTGAAGCGAATCAGCAACCGCTCGTCCTCCAGTTCCAGGGCCTTGGGAGACAGTTGCTCGGCGTCGAGCAGGGCGGCGACTCGGTTCTGAAACGCCGCGTCGATGACGATATGGGTCCTGGCGCCGGAGATTTGCACGGCGGGATCTTCGCCGAACAGGTTGGGGAGCGCGAAGATCAGCCCCCATAGCACCACCAGGCCGATCAGCAGGTGCTTCCATAAGGGGTATTGATTGAGAGTATACGGATTGGCCATGGCAAGGGGGTTCAGCGAGGCGCCGGGCGGCGCGGTGACAGAGTGCGTTGCGACGGGTAGCGTGTTTTCGCCTACAGCGTGCTTTTATAAGTGCCCTTGGGCATCAGCGAGCCGACCGCGGGTTTCTGCACCTTGACCTGCACGCCCTCGGCGATTTCCAGTTGCACGAAGTTATCGCCGACTTCAGTGATGCGGCCCAGCAACCCGCCGCCGGTGACGACCTCGTCGCCCTTCTTGAGCGCATCCACCATGCGCTTGTGTTCCTTGGCGCGCTTGGTCTGCGGGCGGATCAACAGGAAGTAGAACGCCACGATCAGGATGATGGGAAACATCAGGTTCATCAGGCCCAGTTCGCCACCGCCGCCGCCAGCCTGTTGCGCCATGGCGTCGGAGATCAGGAAATTCAGCATGCTGTCCATTCGGGTTCCTCGTGGATGGGTCGCCTTGCCCTGCGGCCGCGCCGGCGGCGATCTGGGTCGACGGTACCGGCGCCAAGCGTCGAAGCGGGCGCGGAGGCAGGTTGGGTGTTGTTGTTAAAGTTTGCCATTATACACGGGCGACGGAATTTGCCCGCGCTTTTCATAAAACGTCGCAGTAAAGGATTCCAGCCGGCCTTCGGCGATGGCGACCCGCAGATCCCGCATCAGGTCCTGGTAGTAGTGCAGGTTATGAATCGTGTTGAGCCGGGCGCCGAGGATTTCCTGGCAGCGGTCCAGGTGGCGCAGATAGGCGCGGCTGTAATGCCGGCAGGTGTAGCAGTCACAGGTTTCGTCCAGCGGCCGGGGATCGGCGCGATACTGACTGTTGCGAATGCGCACGTCACCGTGGCGGGTGAACAGATGACCGTTGCGGGCGTTGCGGGTCGGCAAGACGCAATCGAACAGGTCCACGCCCCGACGCACCGCCTCGACCAGATCCTCCGGTTTGCCGACGCCCATCAGGTACCGCGGCGCGGCGTCTGGCAACAACGGTACGGTATGGTTCAGGATATTCAGACGTTCTTCCAGCGGTTCGCCGACCGCCAACCCGCCGATGGCGTAGCCGTCGAAACCGATTTCGCACAGTCCTTCGGTGGAAATCTCCCGAAGTCGCGGGTACATCCCCCCCTGAACGATGCCGAACAGCGCGGCGGGATGATCGCCGTGGGCGGTTTTACTCC
>JAWOHQ010000002.1:0-8371 GCA_046485105.1 Candidatus Competibacteraceae bacterium
CCGCCTCAGCCTGCCGCGCTTCACCCTGGTCGGGGCGACCACCCGCACCAGCCTGCTCGCCGCGCCGCTGCGCGACCGCTTCGGCATCGTGCACCGCCTCGAGTTCTACCCGGGAATTGACGCCGTTGGAAGAGACGCGCGCCTACCAGGAACTGGTGGGCATCGGTGAGAAGAAAGGCCGCCTCGAAGGCCGCCAGGAAGGCCGCCAGGAAGGGGAAGCCGCCTTGCTGCGCCGCCTGTTGGTTCGGCGCTTTGGGGCACTGCCAGCGTGGGCGGAGGACCAGCTGGCGCGGGCTTCCATTGAGGAGTTGGAGACGTGGGGGGATCGGGTGCTGGATGCGGCGACCTTGACCGAAGTATTGGGGCATCCAGGGCATTAAGGCCATGGATGTTTTCCTTAACCCTTAAAACTTAACCCTTAACCCTTAAAACTTAACCCTTAAAAACCCATGCTCCACGTCGCCAAAGATCTCTACGCCTACCGCGAACTGCTGTTCACGCTGGCGTGGAAGAACGTCATCGTCCGCTACAAGCAGGCCTACATGGGCCTGGCCTGGGCCGTTTTAAAACCTCTGTTGCTGATGCTGATCTTCAGCGTGGTCAAGGGCTTCGTCGGCATCGAGACCGGCGATATTCCCTATCCGATCCTGGCCTTCGCCGCGCTGATGCCCTGGATTCTGTTTCAGGAGTCCGCCTCCGAGGGGGTGAACAGCGTGGTCGGCAACGCGGCCCTGATCCGCAAGATTTATTTCCCGCGCGAGATTTTCCCGATCACGGCGACGCTGACCAAGCTGATCGAGCTGCTGATCAGCTTCGTGATTCTCGCCGGGCTGATGGTCTATTTTCAGATGGCGCCGACCTGGCAGGTGCTCTGGGTGCCCGTCATCATCTTTTACACCCTGCTGGTGGCGCTGGTCATCAGCCTGGTGGGTTCGGCCATCAACGTGTACTACCGGGACATCGGCATGGCGCTGCCGGTGCTGTTGCAGATCATGATGTACCTCTCACCGGTGATCTATCCACTGTCGTTGGTCCGGCAACGGCTGTTGGAGGATCAGGCGGCGGGGACGTGGTCGGAGACTTTCTATTTCATCTACACCCTCAACCCCTTGGCCGGGATCATCGATTCCTTCCAGCGGGTGATGCTGAAAGGGCTACCGCCCGATTTCGCCAGTCTCTGGCCCGGCATGTTGCTGACCGCGCTGCTGCTACCGATTTCCTACAAGCTGTTCAAAACCGCCGAGGCCCGGTTCGCGGACGTAATCTAACCTCTTAACCCTTAACCCTTAACCCTTAACCCTTAACCCTTAACCCTTAAAACTTAATTCTTAAATTGGCTCGTTGGTTAACCGCACAAGGCTATCCATCGCAACACGTCGTTGATTTTGGTGGCGATGGAACCACGGACGACGAAGTTTGGGCACAAGCCCTGCGTTTGGGCGCCGTCATCGTCTCCAAGGACGAAGACTTTGCGCTGCGGGCGATGCGCGATGCCGGTGGCCCGCCGGTCGTTTGGGTCCGCGCGGGAAATACTCGTCGTGCTGCGTTATTGACCTGGTTTGCCGCGCTGCTGCCTTCGATGGTAACGGCGCTTGATCGAGGCGAGCGGATCATCGAGATTGGTTAAGGCCTTGTTCAAAAATAAAACTTAAAACCTACAGTTCGCTTAAATTAAAATCGGGTTCCTGAGAATGCTCAACGATACGTTCATAGAGATCGGTGGACCAGCCGAGCAGTTCGAGCAGGCGCTCCTGCAGGCGGCTGATGGGCGACAAGAAGGCCCGGATCCGTCCGGCGACCTCGATGACGGTCAGGCTCACGCCGCGAAAGGCGCGCAGGATCGATTCCGCGGTGGGCGTGGCGGTGGTCCGCTTCGCCTGCCACGGATAGAGGCCGGCCAGGGACTCACCGGTCTGGGCCAAGGCCTGGCGGACGGCAAATTCCACCAGGGTCAGCACCCGCAGGGCCAGGCTCAGCAACCGAATCAGCCCGGTGACCCGTCGATCGCTTTGCAAATACAGCGGGGTCAACGACAACGACCGGCCTTTGAAGCGCCCGAACTGACCCTCGATGACATATTGGCCGCGATAGGCGTTGACGGCCACCGCCAGCGACACCGTCGGCTGGTTGGTGGCATAGACGCGCCAGCCGAGCCGGCGTTTCGCGGCGGCGACCGCCGCCGCGTCGATCCGCGCGGCGATCGTGCTCCGCCGTTGGATCCGCGTCCCGGCCGGCCGGTCGCCGTAGCGGCGACGGGGCCTTTCCTCGGTCGTGGTCCGCACGTCGTAGTGGATCAGACCGGTCACCCGGTGCTGCTGGAGAATCGGTTCGGCCGCCGCGGTCAAGCCGGCGGCATCGAGAATTTTCTTGCCCTGCTTGCGTTCGTCGAGCCGGTCGATGGCGGCCAGGGCCTGGTCCAGGCGCCCGTCGAGGCGGCGGCCCTGGCGGTCGGCCAGGGCGATCGAGCGCACGACCAGCCGCCGTTCCGACCACGCCACCGGCCGACCGTCCACCGGTTCCTCCAGGTCGACCGTCACGAGATAGCCTTCGGCCAGCCGGTCCGGGGGCGTCGCCGCGTCCGGGGCCTCCGGGGCATAGACCGGTTCCAGGGCTTGTTCGCCGCTCAGGACCGGGGCCAGCAGGGCGTCGAGGGTGGCGGCGGGCCTCTGTTTGCCGCCCAGGGGACACAAGTAGTAGTCACCGCTCCGCGCGATCCACGCCCGCGTCGCCGAGGACCCCATCTTGCGGTCGCCGATGTAGGTTTTTCCTCCCACCCCGACCGTCTGTTGCACCCGTTGAATCTCCGGCACGTACAACGGATCATCCGCGCAATTCCCGCCGACCACCGTCGTCGTCAGCGGCAGACCCAGCGGATCGAGGGTCGACAGACTGATTTTGATCTGCGGCAGGTCCGGTCGATGGTCTTTGCTATGCCCCAGTTGAAACAACCCGTTCTCGTCCACCGTGGCATAGGTCTTGGCCGAGGTGCTGTCGATGCGGATCGGCCCCGCCGCCGCGTCCAGGTCGTAAACCCGCAGCGCCACCGCATTGAGCCCCGTTTCCACCGCCGCCCACGGGTCGGGTTCGGCCCACCGATCGAGCATCTCCGCCAGCCGATCATCGCTGAAATCCAGCGGCCGAATCGGCTTGCCCACGCACGCGCTCAGCGTCGCCAGATGCTCGGCGGCCCACGGCTGGACATGCGCCAGGCAATGATCGCCTTGCGAGGTGACGAACATCAACCACACCCCGGCCACTTCGCCAAAGCTCAATTCCCCCTTCCACAGGCCATGGGTGGGAAAGACCTCATCCAGCAGGGCCGGAATCCGCAGCTTCTGGATTTGCGCCCACAGCACCGGCAGGTCGTCCACGGGTTCGACTTGAATCAAGCGAAGCAGGTTGTTCAGCATGGGGGTCACCGATGAGTGCCCCTGACCGGCCAGCCGACGCTCAGGGGAGAGCACGAGTTCGAGATTCAAGGAGTGATCAGGTTGAGCGTCCTCAGGCCCGATCCAGCGGGGCTTCAGAGAGACGCCGATCCTCCCGGGAGAGTACCTCAGTTTTTGCAATCCCTCAAAGCCATCGTTCATTCAAGCGAACTATTGGAATATGTTATAAATAATCCCAAATCCTCGACCTTTCCTCCCCAAATTTCCGACTTTTTATTTGTTTTTTATTTAATAAACAATTAGTTATGCTTGAATTTAACTGTTTGTTAAAACAAAAAATCAAACAACAACAGACCCCAAATCCTCGACCTTTTGCAGCCAGTGTCCAACGAAGATTGTTGTTGTTTAATTTTGCTTTTGTCAGTTCGGTATTCATGTCTGGATCACTGCTGGTGGGGTCTCGCGTTCGGACGCGCACACCTTACACTTTGTAGCGAAGCACTATGGCTTCACTCATGAGGCCGAGAGGGCGAGCGAAGCGACCTGGCTGCGGCGTGATTATTTATATCATCATCTATCATCCAAGCGCCCGTCGCCGCATCGGCCCCGACGCCGGCAACCCCAGCAGCCGGCCCGGCTGACGGCGACCCTGGAGGACCGGACCAACCTGCCCCTGAACCTCTTCAGCCAGAACCCCGAGCACCTGACCGAAACCCGCCGCCGCTACGAGGTGCTGTTCGGGCTATTACTGAACTCGGGGCTCCGGATCTCCGAGGCATTGGGCCTAAAGGTTTCGGACGTGCGGCTGGTGGACGGGACGGCCAAGTCGGTACGGGTGATCGGGAAGGGCGATAAGGAGCGCCTGGTGCCGCTGCCGGCCTCGGCCCAGGCGGCGCGGGCCTACCTGCGAGGGATGTTGCGGAAGGCGGGGATCGACAAGAAGATCAGCCCGCACAAGCTGCGCCATACTTACGCCACCAACCTGCTCAACGCCGGGACCGAACTGGTGGATATCCAGGCCCTGCTCGGCCACGAGAGCATCGCCACCACCCAGATTTACTCGCACGTCGGACAGGCGCGGATGGAGCAGGTGGTGGGGCGGTTGTGAGCGGCTGCTCGTCAAACCCCTACTCCGGATGATGGTCGAGGCCCAACGCGCCGGCCACGGCCGCCTCGATAGGCGCTGGCGTCACCGCCGTGGGAGGTTGAAAGGGGTTGCCTTGGATCAACACGATGGCGGCGGTGGGCGCGGCCGCGAGCGCGAAAAGCACGATGGCGACCAAAGCGGCCCGGGGCCGGTCGACATGCACCACCGCCACCGACAACAGCGTCAACAGGCCCAGAAAGGCCATGCCCATCCATTTGAGGGGGTTCACATGGGTCCGGCTCAGCGCGATGCGTTGATCGCGCTGGTCGCGGATCTCATTGGCTTTGCCGAGCAGGAGGGCCTGCACGTGCCCGCCAGCCGCCTGTCGGACTTCACGGCTGGCCAGCAACCTGAGGAGCGCATCCGCCCGGTCGACCACCTCGGGGCTGGCCGCGCGTCGCGCCAGGAACGGCCATTCCCCGGCGCTGGCCACGGCGTACGCCGCCAGGGTCTCGCGCAACAGACCGCTCAGCGGCTCGGGCAATTGCGCGGATAGGGTGGCGATGCCGTGCAGCGCGTTGGCTTCCTGGTACACCGCCTTCATCGCCCGATCGTGAGCGTCCCAGGTGTCATTGGCCAGGAACGCCAGGGTCAAGGCGAACAACACGCCGATGATGTTGATGAAGGGCGGCGCTACCCCCTGTAACGACCGGGTCCATGGCGCCCAGCGCGACCCCTGAATCAGCCATTGAATGGCCACCGCCACCGCCAGGGTGCCGATCACGGCGATCAGGGCATAGCCGTAGTGATCGTAGATCTGCCAATTGGTTTGCAGCATGAGGTTCTGAGTGCCATGGTCTTGACCACCGAGCCTGTACCACCCCGCCGGTCCGACCCATAGGTCCAGCCACGGATCGATCTCTCGGGCGCGGGCGTAGTGGAGGGTGAGGATGCCGCCCCGGTAGGCCGCCGGGTTGTAGGTCTCGATGCTCGACAGGAGGGCGACGCGGGCCTGGGCGCGGGCGTCGGCCATCTCGACCTCCCCCAGCAGGTAATACGGGCGAGTTGGATCGATGCGCCCGACCAGCCAGCGCAAGGTCCGGCCCTGCATCGCCACCCGCTCGGTCACCACCCGCAGCGGTTCGCCCTGGAGCAGCCGGGCCTGGGCGGGTATTAGGAGGGCGCTGTTGGATTAAGCGCCACGAGTGGTGCGAACGTCGATCGCGCCGCTCAACGATAGATCTGCCGCCGGTGTCCGATTCTCACCACCAGGATGCGCAACGCCCGGTCCTCGATGTGGGCAATGATGCGGTAATCGCCTACGCGGTACTTCCAAAACTCGCCCAAGCGAGCCCCTTGCAGGGCTTCGCCGATCACGCGTGGGTCGTCTAGCACCGCGACACGGCCTTGCAAGAAGCGCAAGATGCGCCGCGCCGTCTGCGGGTCCAGCTTGTCCAATTCCCGCTCCGCGGCAGGGTCGAGTTCAACCGTCCACGCCATAACGTTTCATGACGTCTTCCAGCGGCACGGGTTGCCTCCTGCCGGCCCGAATGTCTTCCAGGCGCTTCTCGGCCAAGTAGAGGTCCTCCAGGTCGTCCAAATGCTCGAGAATGGCCTCGCGGGCATAGAAGGTCTTGGTTCTGCCGGTCGCCTTCGCCAGTGCATCGAGCCGCCGTTCCACATCGGCGGGTAGTCGTATCGCAAGCATGAGTCTACGCTCCATCTCTGATTAGAGGCCATACAAGTATAGCATGGCATCTCGGCTACCTCTCCCGCTCTATCGGGTGGGGTCTACTACCTACGGAAGCCGCCATTTACACTGACACCGATGCTTAACTCGGCCGATCCTCGGAACGTGCCGTTTGGGAGTATCGGGATTGCAGGTTGCTGCCACTACGCCTCTCGTAAGCCCTCGGCCTGAAGGTCTCGGACGTGCGACTGGTGGACGGGACGGCCCGCTCGCTGCGGGTGATCGGCAAGGGCGACAAGGAACGGCTGGTGCCGCTGCCGACGGCGTTCGGGCAAACCTTCTGGGCCTGGCTCCAGGGGCGGCCGGCCGAGGAATGGGTCTTCGCACAGGGGTTCCGGGAACGCCCGCCGAGCGCGGGGGCGGCGCGCGCCTACCTCCGGCGGTTGAAGGAGAAGGCCCGCATCGCCAAGCCCCTCACCCCCCACAAGCTGCGCCATACCTACGCCACCCATCTCCTGAACGCCGGGGCCGACCTGGTGGATATTCAAGCGCTGCTGGGGCACGTCAACCTGGCCACCACCCAGATTTACACCCATGTCGATCAAGCGCGCATGGATGCGGTGGTGAACCGGCTGTAGGCGCGCGGCGCGCGGCCGGCCGACCATGCCCGCCCCGCCCAAAGCCAAACACCGGGGGGCCGCCTTGCTGCGGCGGTTCGTCGGTAGCGCGCTGCTGGGCGCGGCGTTGATCGGCGGGTCGCTGCTGGGCGGCACCTTGGGCTATCGCTATTTCGAGGGGCTGTCCTGGATCGACGCCTTCAGCAGCGCCGCGATGATGCTCTCGGGGATGGGGTCGCTGGCGCCCCCGCAAACGCCCGGCGGCAAGCGGTTCGTCAGTGGGTACGCGCTCTACAGCGGCCTAGCGGTGGTGGTGATCACCGGCATCACCTTCGCGCCCCTGATCCATGCGTTTCTCTATCGCCTGCATCTGGACGCCAAGGCGGATCGGGACGATGCGTGATAAGGCGCGGGCCGACCGGCGGGGGAGGTTGCGGAAGGCGGGATAAATTACGCTATATTTACGCCACCCACCGGCTCGACGCCGGCGCGGACCGGGTGGACATCCAGGCGCTGCTGGGCCACGAGAGCATCAGCACCACGCCGATTGAATCCCACGTCGGGCAGGCGCGGATGGAGCAGGTGGTGGGGAGGTTGTGATGCCCTGGTGGGCGAGCGGCAGTGCCTAACCAGCGGATAAGCCGATTCCGGGCGGACAAGCCTGCGGCTTTGCCGCCCGTCGCGGCTTATCCGCCGCTCCGTTATGCAAGTGGTCCAAGCCGAGCGAATTGAAAATGATTTTTGGTGAAATTGTTCACGAAGAGCATTATTACGAAGTATTTCCAGGATTACTTGAGCTAGTCAAGTCTGAATTTAATGAGGTGCAATCGGGCGTTCAAGGAGATGCCTGGATTTGGATAATCGAAAACGATGAGAAGGTAGCAATTGATTCCTTCACATCAATGCGATTCCAGATAAAATGTGGCAAAGTTGGTGGGATTTTACTTGGGAGCGTCATTTCAGTCCTTGAGAGGAAATATACATTATATTTATATAAAAATCCTGAAATTGAAGGGCACGAGGATCTAAATTAAATGCATAACAAACGGCTCATGTGCGACCTCCGTTCCGTCAGCTTTTTTTGTGGTAACTACCACAAAAAATTCCAACTACTCTCCGGCGCCATAGCCGGACGTTGGGCATCATGAAAGGCGCAGTCTTCTTCGCACTTGTCTTTTTTTCTGCATGCGCAGCTGCTCCTATCGAGGAACAGCATGATTTTTTCTACTCGTTCCTGGCTGGAGAATATGTGGTGGTCGGAATGGAGCCAGACGGCGGCGCTACTTTCTCCGGGACAGCTCATATCAAGCATGCGGGTACGGTCCTCACGCTTACGAAGCGCGTCGGTGGAAACACCGTTGTAGCCGAAGGGCGTATAGATCGCGCATCGCCCGGTGAGGCGGAGGTAGTGAGGTTCTCGTGGCCTGGACACAGCGAGACGTGCCTTCCACACTCAGACCTAGATAACTACGGTCGGCTCACGTGCTATTGGATAGTCAACGGCAAGCAGCACAATGCGCCAGGTCTTGAGGCATACTTTTCTACTGAGGCGTGGCCGTAGCATGCTGCCCAATCGGGTCGCCGGGGG
>JAWOHQ010000008.1:0-14098 GCA_046485105.1 Candidatus Competibacteraceae bacterium
CTCGGGATCGTCATCGACGACGAGAACGCTGATCGTAGTGGACATCAGCCTATACTCTATGAAGGCGTTGCATTTTTCTGATCCAGCTTGGGAAGTTGCTCGGCAACCTTGGGCAGTTCGGTACTGACGATTTGCCATACAACGTCGAGGTTGACGCCGAAGTCATGGTGGATTAGTCGATCTCAGGCTCCGACCATGCTCTTCCATGGAACACCCGGATGAGTAGTCCGGAACTCTTCCGGCAGATTTTTCGCGCTGACTTCGAACTCGGTAGCCAGAGAGGACTATGTCTTTTGCAACAATTGAATGAGCTTGTCTCTGGTGAATACAAGCGCCTCTGCTTGGCGGTAGACCTGACCTTGTTCGCAGTGGCGAACGCCGCCCATCAGACGCGCCGCTTTTTGGCGCTGGCTGTATGGGCTTGTTATGCCGCTATGCCTTCAACAGTGAGATAACTTACGTCGGTGCGCTGGCTTGCGTGCTCGAAGGTCATGGCGCAAACGTTAACATTTTCATCAACATCAAGAAGGGTGTTTTCATCCAGATCGTTGGATCCTCGTGCCCGGCGGCAGGTGACAGACCGAGACCGCTCGGCGCCGAATCCGGGTTTTAGCGCGCTAGCCATCGACGCCCACCCGAACCCCCGTGGCCGAATCATAGAGATTCGCGACCTCATGGCCGGTGCGCCGGGCCACCGCCCGCACGAAACCGAGGTATCGCCCCTGATCCGCCTCCAGGGCCTCGGCGTCCGACGGAAAGACGTTCTTGCCCGCGGCGTCCAGCACCCGGGAGAAATCCCGCCAATGACGCCAGCCGTCGGTCAGGGTGTCGACCCGAATATCCTCGACCGTGCGACTCCGCCGCCACAAGTCCCGCCACCAACCTGCGGTTTTAAAGCTCCAGCATTCGTCCTCCCAGAACACGCTGCCGTTGGCCTGTGGGGTGGCCAGATGCTCCGGCGTCGCTTCGATCGGTTGCATCAGGCCCGGGACGACCACTCCCAGGAACCCGCCCGGCCGCGCGAATCGGCTCAAATAGCCGAGATAGAGTACGTCCGTGCCGAAGTATTGGTAAGCGTCCACGGAGACGACAGCATCGAAGAACCCGGCGGGGAAGGGCAAGGCATGCGCTTCGGCGCGCAGCGGAAAGACCGAATCGGCGACGCCGGCCGCCAGGACCCGACGCCAGTTCGAGTCCGGCGCGATCCACCAATCGACCGCCCACACCCGCGCCCCGAACTCCCGGGCCATGAAGATGCTGGTCATGGCCCGTCCGCAGCCGAGATCGAGCACGCGCATCCCGGCCTGGAGCGGAACGGCCTCGGCCAACCACTCGGCGAGCCACAGCGGGTTCGGTCCCATCTGGTTTTGAAGCATCCAAGCCGGATCGTAGCGACTCGATCGCGGAAACTCAGGCTTGTCAAGGAGGCGCGCGATATCAGTCATTCAAAGGTCCCTCATGGTCGCCACACGGCCGCCCGACGTGGCCGATGTTCATCCACCCCCTCGCCTGGACCTTACAAGTGTAGGTTTTTCTGGAGGCGTTAGAAAAGAGCAAGCGAGACATGAGGTTGCGGTAAAATAGCGGATAGGGAGATCGCCTGGTTACCGGAGAAACCGTTATGTCTCGCTCACCTGAACTATACCAATGGCGCGCCGAAATTGCCCGGCGCTTTCCCCGTCTCAGCCAGCCGATGGTGATGGGATTGGCCTTGTGGAGTTTGGGGATGATCCTCGTGCGCTCGTGCAGTTTGACCGCGATTGCCGACGGGTGGTCGTGTCGGCTCGGCCAACCGTTTCAGACCGTGCGGGAACGCCTGCGCGATACTTACCGGGAAGCGGACGCCAAAGCCGGCGCCCATCGGCGGCAACTCGAACTGGAGGCCTGTTGGGTTCCTTGGCTCCACTGGGTCTTGGACGGAGGGTCGGGCACTCAACTGGCGGTGGCCTTGGACGCCACGACCCTCGGGCAACGCTGGGTCGTGTTAGTCATCAGCGTGGTGTACCGGGGGTGCGCCGTGCCGGTCGGGTGGAAGGTTTTGCCGGCGGGCATCAAACACCCGTGGCGGCCGAAGTGGCTGGCGTTGCTCAAGCACTTACGCGGGCGGGTGTCCCCAACCTGGACGGTGATCGTGCTCGCCGACCGCGGGTTGTACGCCAAATGGCTGTTCGAGGGCATCCAAGACCTGGGTTGGCATCCCCTGCTGCGCGTCAACCTCGGCGGTTCCTTTCGCCCGGCGGGATGGTATCACTGGGTGCCGTTTCGCCAGTTGGTCCCGGCCGTCGGTCATCGCTGGCAAGGCGCCGGCACGGCCTTCACCCACCCGAAGACGCGCCTGCGCTGTACGCTGTTAGGCCGCTGGGAGGCCGGTCATGAGGCCCCGTGGCTGATCCTGACCAACGTGCCGCCGCAGGCCGCCGACGCGTGTTGGTACGGGTTGCGCGCCTGGATCGAGCAGGGTTTCAAACGGATCAAGCGGGGCGGATGGCAGTGGCAATCCACGCGCATGACCGATCCCGCGCGGGTGGAGCGCCTGTGGTTGGCGATCGCCATCGCGACGTGGTGGGTGCTCGCCGTCGGGGGCGAGGCCGAAGCGGCGATCCCGGCCGCGACGTTTCCCACCGTGCCCGGTTCGCCCCGCCAGCAAGACCGACGCTGGCGGTTGGTGGGGATCTTCCGCCACGGCTGGTCGTTGATCGTGGCCGCGCTCTTCAATCACCAGCCGTTACCTCTCGGCCACGGTTGTCCAGAACCCTGGCCTGCGGTGCCCATCTCCCCTGACAGCTTACTTATTACCAGCGCTCGAAGGTGAGACATGAAAAAACCTACACTTGTAAGAAGGCTGGGGGGTGTGAACGGTTATGTTTGGAGCATATACAAGCCATGACAGAAAGCCCCAGAGAGCTTTTGGACCACGCCCGAAGCGTGGGACTGCCCGATCCCGCCGAGCTCGGCATTGAGGAATGGGTGATCAACGCGGTGCTGTGGCTCAAGCTGGGCGTCGAAGCCATGGGCGCGCTGGTCATCGGCATCGGCGTGGTCGTGGCGACCGGGCAGTTCGTCCGGAAGTTTTTTTCCTCCGGAACCCGAGACTACAACCCGATCCGTTTGACGCTGGCCCGCCATCTGGCGCTGGCACTGGAATTCCAACTCGGGGCAGATATTCTGGGGACCGCAGTCGCGCCGAGTTGGGATCAGATCGGCAAGCTGGGCGCCATCGCCGTCATTCGGACGGCGCTGAACTACTTTTTGATGCGGGAAATGCGGGAAGAGCATCAAAGCAAGTAGGGGCACGGCGCGCCGTGCCCCTACCATGCAACATCGGTTGATCTGGATTCAATCCATCCATTTCCCATTGAATGGGATTGTTAAGGATGTATTCGCGGATGCGGTTCAATTCGATTTCATTGCGGATGAATCGCCTAAACCCCCAAATACCGATGCCACAGTTCGGGCTGGCCGCGCAGGGCGGCCGAGTCCCCAGTCCACACGCCGCGGCCCTTCTCGATGAAGGTATGGCGGTCGGCCACCCGCAACAATTCATCGAGATATTTGTCGATCACCAGCAGCGCCTGACCGGCCGCCTTCAGTCGGGCGAGCACATTCCACAACTCCCGGCGAATCAGCGGCGACAGCCCTTCGGTGGCTTCGTCGAGCACCAGCAGATGCGGATTGGTCATCAGCGCCCGGCCGACCGCCAGCATCTGCTGTTCGCCGCCCGAAAGCTGATGGCCCAGGTTGCGCGCCCGCGCCTGCAAGGCGGGAAACAGCGCGTGGATGCGGTCCAGGGTCCACGGCTCGGCGGTCCCGCAACGGTTGGCGCGGAAGGCCAACAGGTTTTCCGTCACGCTCAGATTGGGAAAAATCTGCCGGCCTTCCGGAACCAGGGCCAACCCCATCCGGGCGATGCGCTCGGTGGGCCGGCCGTCGATGCGCTCGCCCAGGAACCGAATCTCGCCCGCCCAGACCGGCAATTGACCGAACAGCGCGCGCAGCGTGGTGGTCTTGCCCATGCCGTTGCGGCCCAGCAGCGCGGCGGCCTGGCCGGGCAGAATCTCCAGATCGACTCCGAACAGCGCCTGACTCTGGCCGTAACCGGTTTCAAGCCGTTCGATCGACAGCAGGGCGCTCACTGGAGCGGCTCCGTTGAAGCGATGGGTTCGGCGCCCAGATAGGCGGCGATGACCTGCGGATCGCTGCGAATCGTTTCGGCGGGACCGGTGGCGATCACCCGGCCCGCGACCAATACCGAAATCCGGTCGGCCAGCCGGAACACCACATCCATGTCGTGCTCCACCAGGATGCAGGTCAGCGCTGGCCGCAGCGTCAGGATCAGGCGGCCCATGGCTTGCGCTTCCTCCGGATCGGTGCCGGCCATCGGTTCGTCCAGCAGCAACAGGCGCGGCCGGCACGCCAGGGCCATGCCCAGCTCGAGTTGGCGCTGGCGGCCGTGCGACAGCGCGCCCACCACGGTATCCAGCACGTCGCTCAACCCGACCTGGGTGGCGGTTTCCTCGGCGCCGTCGTCCAGATCGCTCTCGTCCGCCACCACGCCGAACACGTCGAAGGAATGCCCGGTGCGCGCCTGTACCGCCAGCGCGAGATTCTCCCGCACCGTGAGTTTGAGAAACAGGGTGGTGATCTGGAAGGATCGGGCGATGCCCGCCGCCACCCGCCGGTGAACCGGTAGCCGGGTGATGTCGCGCCCCTCGAACAGAATTCGCCCGCTGTCCGGCCGCAGCTCGCCGGACAGTTGGGCCAGCAGGGTGGTCTTACCCGCACCGTTGGGGCCGATCAGGGCGTGAATCTCCCCGGCGACCACTTCCAGACTGCATTCATCGGTGGCCGCCAATCCGCCGAAGCGCTTCGTCAGTCGGTCGGTTTCCAGGACGATGTGGGTCATGGCGCCGTCTCCCGGACCGGAGCGACCTTCTTCCGGTTCAACAGCGCGCCGAGGCGCTGGCGCAGGCTCATCACCCCGTCCGGCGCGGCCAGGACGATGAACAGCAACAACAGGCCGAGGAACAGGTTCCAGTGCTCGGTGTGGTCCGAGATCACTTCCTCCAGCGCCAGGAACAGAGCCGCGCCGATCAACCCGCCCCAGAAGTAGCCGGCACCACCGAGAATCACCATGACGAGGAGAAGCCCCGACTGATGCCAGGTCAGCAGATGGGGCGTAACCCCGGTGTTGAGGTTGGCCAGCAGCGCGCCGGCCAGGCCGGTCAGTCCGCCGGAGAGGGTGAACGCCGCCAACCGCAGCCGATAGACCGGGTAGCCGATTGCCGCCATCCGCCGTTCGTTCTCCCGTACCGCCACCAGCGCCCGGCCGAAGCGCGACGCCGCCAGCCGGTAGAGCAGCACGAACGCCAGGCCGACGGTGAACAACACGAAATAGTAAAAAGTCAGATCGCCCTCCAACGCCAGACCGGGGACCCGCGAGCGGGCCACCAAGGGTAGCCCGTCGTCGCCGCCGAAGCGGGGCAGCGAAATCGCCAAGTAATAGAACACCTGCGCGAAGGCTAGCGTGATCATGATGAAGTACACGCCGCGGGTGCGCAGGCTGACCGTACCGATCAGGAACGCGGCGCCTGCGGCGGCGGCGACCGCGACCGGCAGGGCCAGTCCGGCGGCGAGCACACCGTGCTGGGCCAGCACCGCCACCGCGTAGCCGCCGACCCCGAGAAAGGCGGCGTGGCCCAGGCTGATCATCCCGCCGTAACCCAGCGCGAGGTTGAGCGCGCTCGCCGCCAGCGCCATGATCAGCACCCGGCTGCCGAGACTGATGTAGAAATCCTGCCCGGCCGCATGCATGGTCAGCGGATACAGAGCCAGGATCACGACCACCGCGATGGCGGTCCAGGGGCCAGGCAACCCGGCGGTCAGCGGGGTCTGAGGGCGATGCGACATGGCTTATCCCCGCGCCGGAAACAGGCCCTGCGGCCGGAAACACAGCACCGCCACCATCAGCAGGCTCACCAGCAGCGACGCCAGCGTGGGACCGAGCGAAGCGGCCGTGGCTGGATCGACCACCAACCGCAGCCCGAGGGTCAGCAGCAGGCGGCCGACGGTGTCGATCATTCCCACCAGCAACGCGCCCACCAGCGCGCCGCGGATCGACCCGATACCGCCGATGACGATAACTTCGAAGGCCGGGATCAGAATGGATTCCCCCATCCCTACCGAGACCGCCAGCAACGGGCCGAGCAACGCGCCAGCCAGGGCACACAGCGCCGCGCCCAGGGCGAAGACGAAGGTGAACAGCGGCTGGATACGTACCCCCATCACCGCCGCCATGCCCGGATTGGATGCGCCGGCCCGCATCCACATGCCGGCCCGGGTGTGGTTGATCAGCAGATACAACCCCAGCGCCACCGCCAGCCCCGCCCCGATGATCACCAGGCGGTAAGCGGGGTAGTACAGCTCGTCGGGCACGATTTCGATGGCCCCGGACAAGCTGTCGGGCAGGCCGATCATCAATGGTTGCGCGCCGAAAATGATCTTGACGGTCTCGTTGGCGATCAGGATCAGCGCGAAGGTGGCCAGCACTTGGGAGAGGTGGCTCATGGCCCGCAGACGGCGGTACAGCACCTTTTCCAGCACCGCGCCGAGCAACGCGGTGGCGAGGATGGCCAGCAATAGCGCCGGAAAGAAACTCTGCAATGCTTGATAAAACGTAGCCGCCAGGAAAGCCCCGATCATGTAGAGCGAGCCGTGGGCCAGGTTGATGACGTCCATGACGCCGAACACCAGGGTCAACCCCGCGGCGAGCAGGAACAGCATCAACCCGTATTGCAGGCCGTTCAAGAACTGTTCGAGGATCAGATACAGCATCGCAAGGCGGATAAACTCCCTCCTCTCTTGCGGGGGAGGGTTGGGGTGGGGGGGATGAACGGTTGCATGGCTACGGCGCGCGCCAGCAAACCATCACATCGGGCAATCCTTCGCATAGGCATCGGTATGCTCGTCCATAATCTTGCCGACGTACTGATTGCGCACGCCGCCGTCCTCCTGCTTGACCACTTGCCGCAGGTAGTAGGACTGGATGGGATAGTGGTTGTTACCGAAGCGGTACGCGCCGCGGGTGGAGGGTGCCTCGACGGTGCGAAGCGCGGCGCGGAAAGCGTCTTTATCGTCGATCTGGCCCTCGACCGCGCCGACCGCCGCATCGAGCAGCAGCGCCGCGTCGTAGCCTTGCGAAGCGTACAGCGTGGGCAGGCGACCGTAGTCCCGCTCGAAATCGGCCACGAAGCGCTGGTTGACGGGATTGTCCATTTCCCGATACCAGTGAGTGGTGTTGAACACCCCGGCCATGGCCGGTCCGACCGCGTTGACCACATCTTCGTCACCGGAAAAGCCGGGGGCGAATAGCGGGGTGCGCTGCATCAGTCCGGACTGTGCGTATTGCTTGATGAAGTTGATGCCCATGCCCCCCGGCAGGAAAATGTACAGGGCGTCGGCACGGGCGGCGCGAATCTGGGCGATTTCCGCCGAATAATCCAGTTGTCCCATCCGGGTGTAGATTTCATCGGCCACCGCGCCTTGGTAAAAGCGCTTGAAGCCGTTCAGCGCGTCCTTGCCCGCCGGATAGTTGGGGGCGAGCAGCACGACTTTTTCGATTCCTTGCGCCTGGACATGCTGGCCCATCGCCTCGTGCAGGTTGTCGTTCTGCCAGGCGACGTTAAAGAACCAGGGACTGCATTCGGCGCCTGCGTACTGGCTCGGGCCGGCGTTGGCGCTGATGTAAAAAGTTTCGGCGCCGAAAAAGGTTGGCCCGACCGCCAGCATGATGTTGGAGAACACCACACCGGTGGCCACATCCACTTGGTCACGCTTGACGAAGCGCTCGGCGATTTGTTTGGCGGTTTCGGGGTTCTGGGCATCGTCGGCGACGATGAGTTCCACCGGCCGGCCGCCCAGTTGGCCGTCCAGGTGCTTCAGGGCCAAGTTGAAACCGTCCCGAATATCGACGCCCAGCCCGGCGCCCGGCCCCGACAGGGTGGTCATCATGCCGATCTTGATGGGGTCGGCCGCTTGGGCCGCGCCCGCCGCCAGCAGGGCCGCGCCAGCCAGGGCGAGGACGTTCTTCTTTGCAAACATGGGCGATCTCCGGGTGGGCAAGGATCTTGAGGAACGATATCTTCGCACACCACGGGCATTCCGGGACATTCCGCAGGGAACAATCCCTTGCGGAAGAAAAAATTTGGGGCATCATTCAGCCCCTCTGCAAGTATGTTTTACAGTTTTCAGCCGCGCGCGAAATCGCTAAGCTCAGGGTTACCCAACCGACCGGTCCCCGATCAGGAGAATCCCCATGCGTCTTGTTGCCGCGCTCGTCCTCGCGCTCGCCGCTCCTCACTTGGCCGCTCAGTCGGCTGACGATCTTCCCAAACGTCAGCCCGGCCTTTGGGAACTCAAAACCACGCTGGCCGAGATGGGTGGTTTCACCAACATCTTTCAGATCTGCATCGACGAGGAGTTCAACGATCTGATGGACACACAGGGCGACGAGGATACCGACTGCTCGGAGCAAGCCGTGCGCCGGGAAGGCAACCGGGTGTTCGTGGACGCGGTATGCCGGATCGATGGCACCACCGCGACCTTGCGCGGCGTGTTCGAGGGCGACTTTTCCTCCCAGTACACGGGCCAGATCAAGACCACTTACGATCCGCCCATGCAAGGCATGTCCACAACCCACCTGACTCTGGAGGGACGCTGGCTGTCGGCCTGTCTGCCCGGCCAGAAAGCCGGTGACGTGGTCTTGCAGGGCATGCCGAACATCCCTGGCATGGGTGACCTCAACCTCGAAGAACTGATGAAGAATCTGCCTCAGTCGCCGAGTCGCTGAACGGTTCGCGAGCGACACCTCATGGAACCCGTTCAAACCCTGGCCCTGACCGCGGGAGCCGCCTGGGGCAGCGGCATCAATCTTTACGCCACTGTGCTCGTGCTCGGCTACCTGGGGATGACCGGCGATATCATTTTGCCGCCGGAATTGCAGATATTGACCCATCCACTGGTGCTGGCGGCCGCCGCCGTGATGTACTGCATCGAGTTCTTCGCCGACAAAATCCCCGGCGTGGATACGGGTTGGGATACCCTGCACACCTTTATCCGGATTCCGGCGGGCGCGGTGCTGGCCGCCGGCGCGGTCGGCGAGGTCAGCGCGCCTGTGGAACTGGCGGCGCTGCTGGTGGGTGGTTCACTGGCCGCCACCAGCCACGCGGCCAAGGCGGGCACCCGGGTGCTGATCAATACCTCGCCAGAGCCCTTCACCAACTGGACGGCGTCCTTCGCCGAGGACGTGGCGGTCATCGCCGGCCTGTGGGCGGCCTTGCACTATCCCTGGTTCTTTCTGGCGATGCTGCTGGCGTTCGTCCTGTTGGTCATCTGGCTGTTGCCCAAACTGTGGCGAGCCATCGTCAAGGTGTTCGCCTTCATCGGTCGCCTGTTCGGCGGGGGCGGAGGCAGGAGCGGAGGTGGGACGGGGCCTTAAGAGAGCTCCCGATCCGTAGGGCTAGCGGAGCCCGCTGGCGGACGATCTTCCAATGGGATCGCCGCTGGCGGGCTTCCTTGCAATGGCAATTCGACACGAGGAAACGGAAAGCGGCATGACCCTCTTCTCAAACCGGACGCCATCCGATCCGGGCAAACTCAGCGTCCTCCAGGTCATCTTCAGCGGGCGGATCCTGGTGGCCTTTCTCATGGGGTTCTCGTCGGGTCTGCCTCTGTTGCTGACCGGCTCGGTGTTGCAGGCCTGGATGACCGAGGCCGGCGTGGATCTGGGCACCATCGGCTTGTTCGCCCTGGTCGGTCTGCCCTATACGCTGAAGTTCGCCTGGGCGCCGATTCTGGACCGCTACACGCTGTCCGCTTTTCTGGGCCGGCGCCGCGGCTGGCTGTTGTTCATCCAGCTAGTACTGGCCCTGACGATCGCCGCCTTGGGTCTGACCAATCCCGGCATAAGCCCGCTGAGCGTCGCCGTGGCGGCCTTGCTGGTGACGTTTTTCTCCGCCTCGCAGGACATCGTGATCGACGCCTACCGGCGCGAGTCGCTGGCCGACGACGAGCAGGGCCTGGGGGCATCGTTCTATGTCAATGGTTACCGGCTGGGCATGTTGCTGGCTTCCGGCGGCGGTTTGATCCTGGCCGACTTCATTCCCTTCTCGTGGGTGTATTTCATCATGGCCAGCGCCATGCTGGCGGGGATCGTCACCACCCTGTTCGCCCGCGAGCCGGAAGTGGCCATCGGTACGCCGAAGACGCTGCGGGAAGCCGTGGTGCAACCCTTCCTGGAATACTTTTCCCGCCGGGACGCCGTGCTGATTCTGCTCTTTATCCTGCTCTACAAGATCGGCGATATCATGGCGACCCACATCACCACGCCGTTTTATCTGGATCTCGGGTTCAGCAAGACCGAGATCGGCACGGTGGTGAAATTGTTTGGGTTTTGGGCGACGGTGATCGGCGGCCTGCTCGGTGGCCTGCTCATCCTGCGTTGGGGTATCTACCGATCGTTGTGGCGCTTTGGCATCTTGCAGATGGTGACCATTCTCGGCTTCGTGGCGCTAGCCCAGGCTGGCCATAGCGTTCCCGTCCTGGCCTTGGTCATCACTGGGGAGAACCTGGCTGGCGGCATGGGCACCAGCGCCTACATCGCCTTCATGGCCAGCCTGACCAATAAGAAATTCACCGCCACCCAGTACGCACTGTTGTCCAGCCTGATGGGCATTCCTCGGGTCATTCTGGCCGCGCCGACCGGTTATCTGGCGGAGCTGCTGGGTTGGGAGGGATTTTTCCTGTTTTGCACCCTGACCGCCATTCCCGGTTTGTGGCTGCTGACCCGCTTCCGGACCTGGATGACTCCGGCGACGCAGCCCTCTCCCGCGTAGCGCCGGATGGTTGTGACGGGCGGCGTTGATGATCTTTAAAAATTTAACCCAGTACGATTCTCAGGGATTGATACCGGATTATTTAGTTGAAGATCATAATCGCCGCCCGCCGTTTCACCGCAGCACGACCTGGTAAACCCCCTCGGTGTAGGCGGCCACGTTGTCCCAGTTGAATTTCTCCTCGACCGCCCGGCGGCCGTTGGCTCCGAGCGCCCGACAATGGTCGTGATCCGCCAGCAGCGAGCCGATGCCGTGCGCCAGGCCGCCGGGATTGGCGTCCACCAGGAAGCCGTTCACGTCGTGCCAGACGAATTCCCGGGGTCCGCCAGCGGTGGTGGCGACTACCGGCTTGCCCGCCGCCCAGGCTTCCAACACCACGATGCCGAACGGTTCGTTACGGCTGGGCACCACCACGATGTCGCAGGCGCGCATCAGATCGATATATTGCCAGCGGTGCATGTGGCCGAGGAAGACGACCGCCCGGGCGACGCCCGACTCGTGGACCTGGCGCATCACCGCCTCCTTGTCCGGTCCCTCTCCAGAAATGATGAATTGAGCTTCCGGATAGGAGGCCAGCACCAGCGGCACGGCTTGCACCAGCAGATCCATCCCCTTCTGTGCCGTCATCCGACCCGGTGAAAAAAGGGTCGGCGCCATGGGCGCGATCCCGTAATGACGCTTGACCTCGGCCGGATCGATATAGCCGTCGAAGTCTCGATAGTTGACCCCGTTGGGAACGATGTGAATCTTCTCGTTCGGAACTTGATAGATCTGGCGCAGTTCGTCGGCGAGGAAATGACTGACCGCGATCACCACGTTGGCGTTGTGGCAGCCGGCGGCTTCGGCGTCGCGGACCCAGCGGGCGAACCCCTCGTAAAAGACGTTGCCGTCGCGGCCATACTCGGTGGAATGCATGGTCAGCACGCCGGGCGCGCCATAGCCGTCCATCGCATACTTCATGGCGTTGGCGGCCAACCAGTCGTGGGCGTGGACCAGCTCGAACTTGCCGATCAAGGATGTGATCTCATGGAAGCGATGGGCCATCGCCTTGCACATGTAGTCCATGCATTCGACGAAGTTTTCGTTCAAGCCATGATCGACCCGATGATAATGAACGCCATCGATGCAATCGTAGTAGTTCTGATCGGGTTGGCGCCGGGTGATGACATGGAGATCGTGTCCCCGCCGCTGCAAGCCGGCGGCCAGTTCAGTGACGTGGACTCCCAGTCCTCCAGACGAAATGGAATGCAGGGATTCCGAGGAAAACATGGCGATACGCATTTTCTGCCTCCCGTGGCGCCCTGTGGTCGCCGGTTGTTTTAATGGATTTGGGGAAACATGCTGGTCGCCAAGTGTACCACTTTGTTGCAACGCAGTAATCCCTTTAATAAAAAATGGATTAGCCCGCACGTGGGTAAATTGGCGAAAATTTGCGCAATCTAACCCAACATTCGATTAGACAAGAGGTTGGCGATGGTGAAAGGTCTGGGAAATGGAAGTTATCCACAGAATCTGTGGATAACGGAGCAGGACGAGCGATCCGCCTCACGAGCGATGATTCTTGGTCTTGCTTCGTTGCTCGATATGCTGAACCCGGCGCTGGCGCGAACCATCATCCCCATCGGCGAACCCAATGCCCTGCTCAGCGAAGCCGAACGCGGCCGGCACTTTCTGCTGGAGGGCGGCGTACCCGCCGAGAATGGGCCGTGAAGCTCCACGGCAAGGGGGTTGAAACCACTCGCTTTATCCCCATATTAATAAGTAGATGCCGGAGGTGTGTGACCGAGGTACTCCCGATCAACCTGAATGGAGGAATTTGTCATGTATCGCTCCTTATTTCCCCGTGATGTCTTTGCGGAATTAGACCGCCTGCAGCGCGAGATGCAGCAGGCTTTCGAGGTTTCCCCGAGTATTCGCGGTCTCGGGCGGGGCGGTTTTCCGGCCCTGAACGTGGGCGGCACGCCGCAGTCGGTCGAGATCTATGCCTTTGCGCCGGGGCTGGACCCCGCGACCGTGGACGTCCACCTCGAACGCGGCGTACTGAGTCTTTCTGGCGAACGCAAGAGCACGCTGACCCCGCCGACTGAGAAGACCATCGCGCACATCAACGAACGGTTCGCGGGGCGCTTTCGCCGGGTGGTAAGTCTGCCCGACGACATCGATCCCAACGCCGTGACCGCCCACTATCGGGACGGCGTACTGCACATCAGCGTCAAGCGCCGGGAATCGGCCCAGCCCCGCCGGATCAGCATTCAATAACCGAGGAAGAACCGTCATGAGCGAAAAGACCGTTGCGACTCAGGAAACCCAGACTCCACAAACCGAGGCCGCCTTGTTGCCTCCCGTGGATGTTATCGAGGACAGCACCGGCATCACCCTGTACGCGGATTTGCCGGGCGTGACCAAGGATCAACTCAATCTGCGCGTCGAGGCCGAGACGCTGACTATCGAGGGCCAATTGAACCTGGCCCTGCCGGAGGCGATGGAAGCCAGTCACGCCGAAGTGAGCCTGCCGCGCTATCGGCGGGTGTTTACCCTCTCACGGGAACTGGATACCGAGAAGGTTTCGGCCGAGTTCAAACAGGGCGTCTTGACGCTGCGGATTCCCAAGACCGAACAGGCCCAGCCGCGCAAGATCGTCATCGACGTCGCGTGACCGATGCGCCACTTTCCCCCGCATTACCCGCCGACTCTCGGCGGATTGATGCGGGGAGTGAGTTCCATGGCTGCATGATCGGCATTTCGAGTCTCGACATTTTGCTGTCCCGCGGCAGTTCATGGAAATCCAGGTCATATAGTCCTTCCAATTCAGAACCGGACAATATCCAGCACCAACTTGCTGACTCTTATCCTAAAAATTAAAATTTATACTCCTGTGTGCGACATGTCCCCGTGGCGGCGGCACGCGTGGATCGCGTAGCTGGCGGTCTTACCCGAAACATTCATCGATTCCAGCGCACGTTCATGAATATTCTCGAATACAACGATCTCGACCTGTCCGGTCTCAGGAAACCCTACCAAAAAGTCCGCCAGTTTCTCGAACAGGGCGATTTCCGCGCCGCCGATGCCCGCAAGCTGACGGAGAGCGATTATTATCGCGCCAAGCTGGACGACGCCAACCGATTGCTGTTCAAGATCGCGCGCCATCAGGGCGAGCCCTACCTGCTGATCCTTGAAGTCATCCGCCAGCACGCCTACGAGAAATCGCG
>JAWOHQ010000056.1:0-16160 GCA_046485105.1 Candidatus Competibacteraceae bacterium
TTCGGGATCGAGGCGATCATCGATCAAGGCGCATAGGAAACTCGGTTCGGCTTGACCTTCCAGCGCCGCCCGCATCGCGATTCCGCTGCGATAGGCCCGGCACAATGCGGTCGCAACGGGCCGGGCCAGCGTGGCGGACGACGAGATCACGTTGCGCCCGAACAGGCCCGCCATCTGCACGAGCCGCAATACCGCCACCATCGCTTTGGGATCGTAACTGTCGATTTCATCCAGGATCAGGTCGATATCCACCAGTCGCAGCAGCGCCAGTGTGTGATTGCCCTGTCGGTGCGGTTCGCCGGCGGCGATCAGAAAATCGACGGTGGAGGCCAGCACCGGGGCGCCGATCACCAGGCGCATGCGCGGTTTTTCCTTGACGAACGGCTCGACCCAGTCCGGAACGAAGAACGCTTCGCCGACAGATTCAAACTCGACATCGACTGGGTTTTCATCCTCGTCGGCGAGTTCGGCGGTCTCTTGTTGCCTGCCGCTTTCGTGCAAGCGGGTTGCAATCGCGTCGCCGATGACGCAGGCCAGTTCGTCCGGTCCGATACCGAGTTGCTCGCGGTAGGCATCCCCGGTCTGCAAGGTCAGCGTGCGCAGGTTCAACGCCGTGGCAAAGCGTACCGGGCGCTCGCCGGCCAGGGCGCAGGCGCACTTGGCGCTCATCCGGGTCTTGCCCGCGCCGGTCGGGCCGACGATAGCCCGTTGAGGTGCTCGCGCAACCATTGACCGGTGGCCAGGTGGTGGAGCAGATGCCGATCCAGGCCGCGCGGGGTGCGGTAATCGACCTCCTCCAGGCAGGCGTTTTGGCGCAAGCGGGCCTGTTTCAGGCGCGTCTGCAACCGGCGGCTGTCGCGTTCGGTGAGTTCGCGATCGACCAGCAGCCCCAGGCGCTCCTCGAAAGCGAGCGCGGCGAGGTCGGGCTGACCGGCTTGTTCTTGCAGGGCGCGGGCCATGCCGGTCAGGCGCAAAGTGTGGAGTTTGGCTACGGTGGGATGATAGAGCATGGGGAGAGACTCCGGCGTCAATGGTCATAGTCGGGACCGCGGACGTGGGTGTGGACCGGGTCCGGCGCGGGGTGATCGGTGGGGGGGGCGGTCTCGGGTGCCGGCCGCCGATCCAAGCCGGTCTTGAGGATGGAGGCGATGCTCTGGTAGCGGCAGGCCCGCCGGGCCACGGCGCGGCGGCAAGCGGCTTCCAGGCGGTCGGCGCCGTACTGCTGGCCCAGCCGCAGTACCCCCAGGCAGGCGCGGAACCCCTGTTCCGGATGGCGACGGCCGGCGAGGATGGTCGCCACCGCGGCGGCGGTGGCCGGGCCGGTCTGCTCGGCCCAGGCGATCAACCGCGCGGGCGTCCACTCGGCATGGCGCCGATGGGCCTCGGGCAAATGGGCGGCCACGGTGGTATGGCGGCCGGGCGCGGCGGATCGGACGTGGCTGGGCACGCGCTGGCCGCGGTGGAAGCACTCCACGGTGGTCGCGGTCAGCCGCACGTCCACCTCCTGTCGGACCAGCGGATGGGGCACCGAGTAATAGTGGCGCTCCACCTTGATGTGGCAGTCGATAGGCACCCGCGCCCGTTTCCATTCGGCGTACTGATAGGGTGCGGCCGGTAGGGGTCGCAAGGCCGGGCGATCCAGCCGTTCGCACCACGCCCGGCGACAGCCGGGCAGCTTCTTGAACGGGCGCTCGTTCAGCGCCGGCAACAGCGCGGCGATGGCCTGGTTGAGTTCCGCCAGCGAGAAGAAGGGGCGATGGCGCAGCCGGGCCAGAATCCAGCGCTCGACCACCAGGACGCCCTGCTCGACCTTGGCCTTCTCTCAAATCAGCAACTGTCTGTTGTGCGGCAAGTTGTGAACCGGTAGTCGCCACCTTCCAGATCATTCACCCCTTTCATCCCCAGCGCGGACAGCGTTACGTATTGACGACCCGGCGACAGAACTGGGGCGAGGATCGGGTGATGTATTTCGACGAACAGGGCCGTCTGCGCTCGATGCTGGCGAGCTGGACTGACGTGCCGGCGGTCGATGAGTTTGCGCGGGCCTCGGCGGGTCGATCCTGGTTTCGGGTCGATGACCTGCTGCGCTTGTGTACGGTCCTGGACGCGATTCGAGGCGGCGGTCGTGTCAAGTAAATTACGCCGTACCTGTAAAGCAATAGATGCCGTCAAAGCCCATGTCACTCCGGGGCGGGTCGATCTGGTAGGGTTTTTCCTGTCGATCCAAGACGGTGGTACGAGATTAATTTCTCTTGACAGCCCTGCCCGAGCGGCCTATGCAGCAGGGTATCTCCTCCCGCGTGGGGCCGCCCATGACCCAACCCGATCCCAAGACCGAACGCCTGCGTCGAGCCGGCCTGCTCAACCCTCGTCCCGCTACCGTTCAGGCCCCCTGGTTCCAGTCGGGCGACTTCTTCGATCCCCGCGATCTGCTTCAGGTCAAGTACGAGATGCTGCGCCACGCCCGACTCGAGGGGGCCACCAAAGCCGGGGCCGCCGCGTTGTTTGGGCTGTCGCGGCCGACCTACTACCAGGCCGAAGCCGCGTTCGCCCACGAGGGTCTGGCCGGATTGCTGCCCAAATCGCGGGGTCCGAAAGGCGCGCACAAACTGACGGCCACGGTCATGGCGCTGATCGACCAGTGTCGGTGCGCCGACCGCACCGTTTCCGCCAGGACCTTGGCGCACGAGATTGCCGCACGCCTCGGCCTCTCGGTGCATCCCCGCAGTATCGAACGCGCCCTCGCCCGCCCAAAAAAACGCTAGGCAACCCACCCCCGGCGTGGGTATCGGCGGCCGCCATCACCACCTACGAGGAGTTACGCACTGCGGTTCAGGCGGGGGATCCGGGCACCGCGGGGACCGCGGCGCTGCGTTACCACGGCATGCTGCAGGGCTTGCGGGTGATGCTTCAGGTTCCTGCCGCCCCGCCGCCGGCGCCCGCCCTTTCGCCACCCCTATCGCTGCCCCGCGACCCGGGCCTGGTACCTCTGTTGGCCAACCTGGTGCTCCACCTGCAGGAGGAACTCACCCATGTTTGCTGAACGCCTGCCGAAAGTGACCCCCGACCATCTCCGACGCGATGCCTTTCTGTACGTGCGACAGTCTTCGCTGCGCCAAGTCATGGAAAACACCGAGAGCACCCAGCGCCAATACGCCCTGCGCGACCGCGCCATCGCCTTGGGCTGGCCGATCGAGCGCATTCATGTCATCGATAGCGACCTGGGCCGTTCGGGAGCGAGCGCCCAGGATCGGGACGGCTTTCAGCGGTTAGTGGGGGAGGTGGCCAATGCCCGCGCCGGCATCGTGCTCGGCCTCGAAGTCTCCCGTCTCGCCCGGAATAACGCCGACTGGCATCGTCTGCTCGAACTGGCGGCCTTGACTCAGACCCTGATTCTCGACGAGGACGGCATTTATGATCCGGCCCACTTCAACGACCGGCTGCTGCTGGGCCTCAAAGGCGCGATGAGCGAAGCGGAGCTGCACGTGCTCAAGGCCCGGTTGCAGGGCGGCATCCGCAACAAGGCCCGGCGCGGCGAACTCGCCATGCCCTTGCCCATCGGGCTGACGTACCAGTCGAACGGGGTCGTGGTGCTCGATCCCGATCGGGCGGTGCAGTCGGCCCTCGCGCTCCTGTTCCAGACGTTCCGCCAGACGCAGTCCGCCACCGCCACGGTCAAACGCTTTCGTCGCGAGGGCTGGCTGTTTCCGCGACGTGTCCGCCGGGGGATCGGGAAGGGCGACCTGCACTGGGGGCCACTGGAGCATTCTCGGGTCATCGCCATTCTGCACAATCCGCGCTATGCCGGCGCCTTTGTCTATGGCCGCACCCGCCAAGCTTATCGGGTCGGCCAGCCGCCGTCGGTCATCCAGGTGCGGCGAGAGGACTGGCAGGTCCTGATTCCCCAGGCGCACGTCGGCTACCTCGACTGGGCCGAGTTCGAGCGCAATCAGGCCGTGCTCCGACAGAATATCGCCGCCTGGAGTCAAGGCAGTCGCGGCAGCGTACCGCGCGAAGGGGTCGGGTTATTACAAGGGCGGGTGGTGTGTGGTCGGTGCGGCGCGCGGATGCGGGTGCGCTACCAGCGGGTGGGGGGCAACCTGGAGCCCTACTACACCTGTACTGAGAATGCCGTGCGCCGCGCCGGCCCGCCGTGTCAAACCGTGCGCGGCCGCGCGGTCGATGACGCCATCAGCGCGTTGCTGCTGGAGCAGGTGACGCCGGCTGCCCTCGAACTGGCGTTGGCCATTGAGGAGGAAATCAGCGGGCGGATCGAACAGGCCGCAGCCCAGCGGGTCACGCAATTGACCCGGGCGCGCTACGAGGCGGAACTGGCCCGCCGTCGCTATCTTCACGTCGATCCCGCCAACCGGCTGGTCGCCGATGCGCTCGAAGCCGACTGGAACGAATGCCTGCGGCAGTTGGATCGGTTGCAGCAGGCGCACGAGCGTCAGCAGCAGGCCGATCGGACCTTGCTCGGCGACGACGCCCGGACCCGGATTCGCCAACTGGCCGAGGACTTCCCGCGCGTTTGGCAGGACCCCCGCGTCCCGCCGTTGGAGCGCAAACGCATGGTGGCGTTGTTGATCGACGATGTTACCCTGATCAAAAGCGAGCAGGTGAGTCTTCAGGTCCGCTTCCGGGGCGGCCGTACCACATCGCTGGCCATCGATAAACCCCAGTCGATGGGGCTGATCCGCAAGACCCCACCCGAGGTCGTCCGCAAAGTGGATGAACTGCTGGAGACCGGCACCGACCACCAGGTCGCCGCCGCGTTGAATGCCTTGGGCTATCAGAACTGGCGAGGTGAAGCATTCACCCACAAGAAAGTCATCGTCATTCGCACCGCGTATGCTCTGAAGAGCCGTTTTGAGCGCTTGCGGGCGCGAGGAATGCTGACCGCCAGGGAACTGGCCACCCAACTGGGCGTTTGCTCCGCCTCCATCTATCAATGGGGCCGCGAGGGGCTGATTACCGAACACCGCTACGGTAACAACCACCGCTGCCTGTATGAGCCTCCGGGTGAGGTCGTTCTCGTCAAAGGACAGGGGGCCGCTATGCTGCCACGCCATCCAGGTTTATCGCTGCTCCATCAACCACACAAGGTGCATTATGAAACCTTCGCCTTGTCGCGGGGGTTGCGAACCCGCGCCGGCAGGACGACCGCGCCGTAATGCCGGGCCAAATCCTGGTGGCTGGGATTGAGATCGGGTTCGTAGCACCGCGGTTGCTGGACCGCGCTTTTGAGGTGGTCGGGGACCACGGCGGCCGGCACCCCGCCGAGAAAGGCGAACGCCCGCGCGTGCGAGCCCAACCAGTCCGGCAAGGCCTGGCTCCAGGTCGCCTCGGCAAAGGGGTAATTGGAGGCCCCCAATACCGCCACGAACACCTGGGCCGGGCGGAGTTCGCCGCTGTGGCGATCCACCACCGGCACGGTTTGACCGGTGTAGTCGACAAACAGTTGGTCGCCGGCGCGGTGCTCCTGGCGCATCACCCGATCCAGCGTCCCCGCCCAAGCGCGGTAGAGATCGCAGAACCGGCTGTATTGATAGCCCGCGGGGTGCTCTGCTCCTTGTGCTCCTGCCACAGCAGGAACAAGGTCACCCCCTTGCGTTTCAGGTCGCGATGGACCGCCACCCAGTCCGGGGTCGACCGGGAGGCGTCGGCGACCGCCGGCGGCGGGTCCAGCCGCCGCTCCAGGGTCGCCTCATCCAGCTCGGCCGGGAGCGGCCAGGTCAAGCCCCCCGCCGCCGTCCGCCGCAACCCTTCGGCGACCGTGCTACGGGCGACCCCGCAACTACGGGCGATCTGCCGGTCGCTCGGGCCGCAGGCCCACTTCAGGCGAAGAATGTCGTGAATTTTCCGCATGGATAACCGTTCCTTTGGCATCGCTCACCTCGTTCGGTTGAAAAAGGTGGCAGGATGCCGTGAGTTATCCCGCGTCGCTTCAGGTCAGACCGTCAACTCCTTCGGAACCGGTGGCCGATTCGGCTCGGAACCGGTGGCCGATTCGGCTCGGAACCGGTGGCCGATTCGGCTCGGAACCGGTGGCCGATTCGGCTCGGAATACGCAGAAAATAGGGGCTGATCGGTTCTAGTTTCATCGCCTGAGTTTTCACGCTGCGGTTAGGTAGGGTAGGGTTGATACCCCGCATGGGAAGGGTGCGGCAACATGACATCTTATGAATGTTGTGGTCAAACACGGCCCAAGCAACCGGCTAGCAGGGACACTGAATGTGGAAAACGCTTACCGCGTCAGTGGATCGGTTCGAGCAGACCAAATTGAGCTGTTCAGGTTGAATTTGGTCACCTCCATGCAGAATAGAGGTCACTGGTTGTTGCCTTGAAGGGTCGGTGCATGCGGTGGGATGTGGATGGTTCCCGGAATTGTTACGTAAATCATGCGATTTATGCGCTAACTGGCCAAGTTCGCGCCTGAAACTCGGTATGAGCGGTGTTAGGTATGATTGTTGCTCAGAGATTTGCGTCATGCAGT
This sequence comes from Candidatus Competibacteraceae bacterium, assembly GCA_046485105.1. Taxonomy (GTDB): domain Bacteria; phylum Pseudomonadota; class Gammaproteobacteria; order Competibacterales; family Competibacteraceae; genus REEE01. Next base: position 6,497 of record JAWOHQ010000056.1, read on the forward strand.
GAGTGGACTGATTTCAATAACCGGAACCCAGAGTTATGAATATGCAACTTCATCGCAAGCAAGTCTTCATGCTGGTGTTGGCCATGCTGTTGGCGATTGCATCGTACTGGATTCCGCTACCGCAGCGACCTGTCTCTTCTGAGGAGGGGCAAAAGCTGTCCGATCCAGGGAAAAACGCCAGTTTTGTGGAACAGGTGATCTTTGCGCGTGAATCGGTGACCCAGTGGCGGTTTCCAATCGCCGTGGCGATCCCAAGGACGCCGCAGCAGCCGGAATCGGTGGTCCAGGTCAGCGATCCGCGTTCGGCCGGGTCATGGGCGACCAGGCAGTGGATCGACGTCCGGGAAATAGACCAGGATGTTCGGTCGGGCAAACCAGCGTTCGCGCCCACCAGTGACCGCGAACGGTCTACACGGTAGGTGCATCGCCGATTACGATAAAGCGGTTGATTGACGGTTCACCCGAATCGATCCCGACCCGACGCGTCCTTCAGACCGGTCCCGACCGCCATGCGGGCGTCGAACCCGCCTTCCTCCCGATTCAACCCGCCCTCCGGCTCCTCCTGGCGTATACTGTGCGCATCGACGGATCGTCGGTGATGCAGGGTGTGGCCATGCCCGCCGCGCCGTCGCGGTTCCCGCCGATATCGCGGAAATAAAGTAGAAATCAGGAGGAGAATCCAACATGAACGACCCCAATGTCCTCGTCGAAATCCGTGGTCCAGTGGCGCTGATTACCCTGAATCGGCCCAAGGCGTTCAATGCCTTGTCCAACGATTTGATGGACGAACTGAGTCAGGCGCTCGACGCAATCGAAGCGGACGACTCCATCCGCGCCATCGTCCTGACCGGTGGTGAAAAGGTGTTCGCCGCCGGGGCCGACATCAAGGGAATGAAGGACTACTCGTACATGGACGCCTACAAGGGCAACTTCATCACCCGCAATTGGGAACGGACTAGCCGGTGCCGCAAGCCGGTGGTCGCGGCGGTGGCTGGCTACGCTCTGGGTGGCGGCTGCGAGTTGGCCATGATGTGTGATTTCATCCTCGCCGCCGATAACGCCAAGTTCGGTCAGCCCGAGATCAAGTTGGGCATTCTGCCAGGCGCTGGCGGCACCCAACGCCTGACCCGACTGATCGGCAAGTCCAAGGCCATGGATCTGTGCCTGACCGGGCGGATGATGGATGCCGCGGAGGCCGAACGGGCCGGGCTGGTCAGCCGGATCGTGCCGTTGGCCGAGCTGATCGCGGAAGCGGTCAAGACCGCCGAAACCATCGCCAGCTATTCATTGCCGGCGGTGATGATGACCAAGGAATGCATCAATCGCTCCTATGAAACCACCTTGGCCGAAGGTCTGCTATTCGAGCGCCGGACCTTCCATGCGGTCTTCGCCACCGAGGACCAGAAGGAAGGCATGGAAGCCTTCACCGGCAAGCGGGAACCGGCCTTCAAGCATCGCTGAGGCCGGTCGTGGCCGCCGTCGCCGGCTGACCGTGCGGCGGGAATTGATTGACCGGACAGGCCAAAGATTCCATGATTACAATTAGGTGAATACCGGCATGTTACGAAGGCCGGGAATTACTGTTGTCACAATCGCCAGAAAGGATAAAACGATGGAAATCAAGAAAGTTGGTGTCATGGGTTGTGGGGCGATGGGTCTGGGCGTGGCGCAGGTGTGCGCGCAGGCCGGTATCCCGACGGTTGCGGTCAAGGCGACGCCGGGGTCGACCGATAAAATTCGCTCGGGTCTGGAGAAGTCGCTGGGCAAGATGGTCGAGCGCGGCAAGATGACCGCCGATCACCGGGATTCCACGCTCGGCCTGCTACAGTTGACGAGCCGGGAAGAAGACGTCGCCGACTGCGATCTGATCGTCGAGTCCATCATTGAGGATCTGGAGACCAAGAAAGCGTTGTTCCAGCGGCTGGAGGGGATCGTCTCGCCGCAGGCGCTGCTGACCACCAATACCTCGACCCTGTCAGTCACGGCCATGATGGCGGTCTGCAAGCACCGTGAACGGGTGGCCGGCCTGCATTTCTTCAACCCGGCGCCGGTGATGAAACTGGTTGAGATCATCCACGGCTTTGAAACCTCGGATGAGGTCATCGACACTCTGAATGCGTTCTGCAAGAAGGTCGGCAAGGACCCGGTGATCGTGCAGGATACCACTGGCTTCATCGTCAACCGTCTGCTGACGCCTTACATGCTGAGCGCCATTCGTCTCCTGGAGATGGGCACCGGCACGATCGGCGACATCGACCACGCCATGAAGTCGGGCGCCGGGCATCCGATGGGACCGTTCGAACTGGCCGACTACATCGGCCTGGATGTGGTGGAAGCCATGACGCTGAATATTTATCATGATATGCATCAGCCGCATGTGTCTTCACCGCACACCCTGACCCGCCTGGTGCAACTGGGCTATCTGGGTCGCAAGACCGGCAAAGGCTTTTACGACTACTCGGCCAAGCCGCCGATGCCGAATCCAGCTTTGCGGCACCCGGTCGCCTGAACGGGGCCAACCGACCCTCTCCCCCGGAGAGGGTTGGGTTACGAGCGCGAAGCGTTCAACTCCCGCCATACCGCTGCTCCAACCAGCCAAATACCGCGCGCAGCCCCATCGCCTCACCGCCTTCCGGTCGTCCCGGCTGCGTCTTCAGATTCCAGGCCATCAGGTCGAAATGCGCCCAGGGAATGCCATCGGGTACGAATTCCTTCAAAAACAGCGCCGCCGTGATGGCTCCGGCATACGACGACTCCGTGGCGTTGGCGAGGTCGGCGATTTTGCTGTCGAGCAGTTCCCGGTAGGGTTGATGCAGCGGCAGCCGCCAGATTGGATCCTGCTCTCGCGCCGCCGCCGCCAGCAGTCCGGTCGCCAGGGGCTCGTCGTTGCAGAACAGCGCCGGCACCTCGGTTCCCAGCGCGACCCGCGCCGCGCCGGTCAGCGTGGCGAAATCGATGATGGCTTCCGGCCGCTCGCCGCCCGCTTCCGCCAGCGCGTCGCACAGAATCAGCCGGCCCTCGGCGTCGGTGTTGTGAATCTCGATGGTGAGTCCCTGGCGCGAACGGAGCACGTCGCCAGGGCGGAAGGCGTTGCCGGCCACCGCGTTGTCCACCGCCGCTACCAGCACCCGCAGCCGGACCGGCAGACCGGCGCTCATGATCAGGCGTCCCAGCCCCAGCGCCGTCGCCGCGCCGCCCATATCCTTTTTCATCAGCCGCATGGCGCTGGAGGGTTTCAGATCGAGGCCGCCGCTGTCGAAACAGACGCCTTTACCGACCAGCGTGATTTTGGGATGGGTCGGATCGCCCCAGCGCAGGTCCAGCAGGCGCGGCGGGTGAACGCTGGCCCGACCGACCGCGTGGATGACCGGATAGTTGCGCGCCAGCAGTTCCTCGCCGACGGTTTGCTCGACCGTGGCGCCGAACTCCGGTCCCAGCGTTTGGGCGATGGCGGCCAGGTGCTCCGGCATCAGATCCTCGGCCGGGGTGTTGATCAGATCGCGGACCAGGGTGATGGCGTCGACCTGCCGCAGGATGCGGTCGGCAGCGCAGGCTGGATCGAGCGCCAAGCGCGCCGGAGCCCGTTTCGGCGTCTTGTAGCGGGTGAACTGGTAGGCGCCCAGCGCCCAGCCCAGGGTCAGCCGTTCCAGGGTCCGGGGTTCGAGCGCGGCGTCGAGCGCATAGTCGCCTTCCGGCAGGCTGGCGGGCAACCCCCCCAGCGCCCAGAGGTCGTCGGTATTGTCGACACCGGCCACCACCGCCCGCGGGCGACCCTCGGGGCCGGGTACCAGATTGAAACTGCCGGGTTTCATTGTGAAACCGGTGGCGCTTAGCCAGCGGCGCAAAGCTTCGTCCTGTTGTTCCAACCAGGCGCCGCCTTCGCTTTCAACGACAGGAATGAGGGGAATGCAGCCAGACGTTCGGCTGGGTAGTAAGCCTGGATTCATGAATAGCTCTCCAATTGTAAAAAGCGACGCGATCATCGCCGAGCGGTGATTTTTGTCGGCGATCGGCGCAAAATTCCAGCGCCTCGCTTCCAACCGATGGGATTAGCCCCTTGTATCGAGATCTCGACCAGCGTTTGACCCGGCTTTTCAATGCCGATCCGCACACTTTGCTCGACGGCCGTTTGCTCGGCCTGGAACGGGAGGCGTTGCGGATGGGGCCGGAGGGCTACATCGCCCAGACTCCACACCCGGTCGCTTTGGGTTCGGCGCTGACCCATCCCTACATCACCACGGATTACTCCGAGGCGCTGTTGGAATTCATCACCCCACCGCTGTCCCGACCTGGGGAGGCGCTGCGCTTCCTGGGGGAGATTCACCAGTTCGTCCAGCCCTCTATTGGGGATGAACGGCTGTGGGCCGCCAGTATGCCCTGCATTCTGGCGGGGGAGTCCAGTATCGCCATCGCCGAATATGGCCGTTCCAATTTGGGCCTGATGAAGCATGTTTACCGGCGTGGGTTGGCCTGGCGCTACGGACGAATCATGCAGGTGATTGCCGGCATCCACGTGAATTTTTCGCTGCCAGACGAATTCTGGACCGTATTCCAGGATCGGGAAGGGGATCGTCGGACCTTGCAAGATTTTCGCTCGGAAGCCTATTTCGCGCTGATTCGCAACCTGCAACGCTTCGGCTGGCTGATCCTGTATCTGTTCGGCGCCTCGCCGGCGGTGTGCAAGTCGTTTCTCGACGGCAAGTCGACCCCGCTGTCCGCCTTCGACGACCACACTTGTTATGGGCCTTACGCTACCTCGCTGCGGATGAGCAATGTCGGCTACACCAACCGCACCGAGAAGAAGAGCGGCGTCAACGTCTGCTACAACTCGCTGCCAGAATACCTCGCCAGCCTGACCCAGGCGACCGCCACGCCGTGGCCGCCCTACGAGCGCATCGGCGTGGTGGTGGACGGCGAGTATCGCCAGCTCAACGCCAACATCCTGCAAATCGAGAACGAATATTACTCCTCAATGCGGCCCAAGCAGCCGCCGCAAGGCAACGAAAAACCGACCGTGGGCCTGCGGCGGCGCGGCGTAGGTTATGTCGAATTGCGTTCGGTGGATATCAACCCGTTGGAACCCTTGGGGGTCACCCTCGCGCAACTGCGATTCCTGGAGACGTTTCTGCTATTTTGCCTGCTGAACGAGTCGCCGCCGCTGGACGATGAGGAACGGCGGATGATCGACGACAACCAAATGGCGACGGCCTTGAGCGGTCGCGATCCGGCGCTGGTTTTGCAACGCCGACGCCATCCGGCGTTGCCGTTGCGGCGCTGGGCGCAAGATATCTTCAGTGAGTTGCAACCGCTCGGTGAGTTGTTGGACCTTGGGGAAAATGGGCGACCTTACACGATGGCGCTGGCCGAACAACGGGAAGTGCTGGCCGATCCCGACCGTACTCCGGCCGCCCGCATCCTGGCTGAAATGCGCGCCAGTGGGGAAAATTTTTTCCAGTATGCCCGGCGGTTGTCGGAACAGCATCGTCAGTATTTTCAGTCATTGTCCCTGGCCGAGGACCGAGTGCGGTTTTTCACTGAGACCGTGGAACGGTCATTGCGGGAACAGGCCGAGATTGAAGCCGCGGACCAGATTTCATTCGAGGAGTTTCTACGGCGGTATTTCGAACAGGATTGATCGGCGCGGGTTTCCAGTCAGTACGGTTAACTGGTTCGACGCATTTTGAGAAAGGCCTTGATTTCCCATGGATTCCAGTCAGATTCACCAGGTCTTCACCCGCCTCCAGGCGGCTCGACCGCAACCGACCACCGAACTGCGCTATTTAACTCCGTTCGAGTTGCTGGTCGCCGTGATCCTGTCGGCGCAAGCGACCGATCAGAAGGTTAACGAAGCCACCGAGCGCCTGTTTCCGGCCGCCAACACCCCGCGAGCCATTTTGGATCTGGGCGAAGCGGGATTGAAGGACTACATTAAAACCATCGGTCTCTATAACACCAAGGCCGCCAACATTCGCAAAACCTGCGCCCTGTTGCTGGAACGGCACGGCGGCGAAGTACCGCGCGACCGGGCCGCGTTGGAAGCCCTGCCGGGCGTGGGGCGCAAGACCGCCAACGTCATCCTCAACACCGTGTTTGGCGAACCGACGATTGCAGTCGATACGCATATTTTTCGGGTCGCCAACCGGACCGGGTTGGCGCCGGGTCGCACCGTGCGCGAGGTGGAAGAAGGTTTGCTCGCGGTCGTCCCGGACGAATTCAAGCAGGACGCCCATCACTGGCTGATCCTGCACGGCCGTTATGTCTGCACCGCCCGCCAACCGCGTTGTTCGGAGTGTCCGATCTGCGACCTCTGTCCGTATCCGCATTAAAACGAGGTGAACTGATGTTTGGCGATGATCGCGACAGCCTGCGCCGTTACTATGGCGCGGTCTGGGCCAAGGCCAGCACCGGCCAGCCGCTGGAGCCACTGGAGCAGCTGATCGCCGCGGTGATCCGCGAGCATCCCGAGTATCAGCCGGTGCTGACTGAGATCGGCGCCGCCCTGGATCGCGAATATCCGCCGGAAATGGGCCAGACCAACCCCTTCCTGCACATGGGCCTGCACATCGCCATTCGGGAGCAGGTCAGCAGCGACCGGCCGGCCGGGATTCTGAACCTCTACCAGCGCCTGTGCCAGCGGGCGGGCGAAGCGCATACCGCCGAGCACGGGATGATGGAGTGCCTGGGCGAGACGTTATGGGAGGCGCAGCGCGCCGGTCGGGAACCGGACGAACAGACCTATCTGGAGCGATTGCGGCGGTTGGCGCGCTCGGTTTGAAGGAGCGTCGCCCACGAAAAACGCCGGCTTGCGCCGGCGTTTGGATGTTCGGGAGAACGCTCAGAGCGGCTGTTGTTCGGCGGCGGGGTCGCTTTCGACCAAATCTTTGTAAGCATGCCAGGTGGCGTGGCCGATCAGGGGCAGGGCCACGGCCAGACCGATGTAGAACGTGACCAGGCCGATGCCGGTGAAAATCACGATCAACGCCGCCCACAGCACCATCGGTCCCAGATTGGCGCGGACGGCGGTGATGCTGGTCAGAACGGCGGTGATAAAGTCGATTTTGCGGTCCAGCATCATCGGAATCGACACCACGCTGATCGCGAACACGGCGGCGGCGATGATCGCGCCCACGGCGGTAAAGATCAGCAGGAACGTCAGACCGCTTCCCGAGAAGAAAATCTGCGATACCGTGGTGTCCAGGGTCGTGCTGCGGCCGGCGATGACGACGGCGAACAGCAAGGCCGACAGCCGCGCCCAGAGGATCATCAGCAATCCAATCATGATGCCGAACAGCAGGATCGGCATCACATTGTTACGCCAGGCCGTGAGGGCGTGGCCGAGCGTCGCGGGTTGACCCGCCTCCAGGCGGCGGCTGATATCGTACAACCCCATCGCTAAAAACGGCCCGGCCAGCAGGAAACCGGTGGTTAGGGCCAGCGCGTATTGAAACTGACCTTCGACCAGATAGATCAGCAGGTAGCCCATGACCACGAACAGCAGGCCATAGGGAATGCTGACCATGGGCGCCCGCCATAGATCTTTCCAACCGGCGGCGAGCCAATCCCACGGTTCGTTCACGGATATGATGCGGACCCTGGGCGTGGTCAGCGAGCTTTCGACGACAGGAATGGAAGATGCCATCACAGTCCCTCCTTAGTTTGTATTGTGGATATCGTGGCGCGGTATAGTCCGCGCGTGTTGTTCTGGGGTGGTGTAATGATTCCTCATGTGACATGAGGGTCCCTTCGCACTTGGAGACCGTGCAAACAATAAAGAGTTGCAATACCGATCGAGACTCCAGGGAATCCTGTGAAAGGTTCTAAAAAAATTCGGTTTACTCTCAGCTCCGCTGCGAGCGCAGCCGGCGGTAAAGATCGTAGGTCTGCTGGGCGATGCTCCGCCAACTATAGTGCCGCTCGACCCGTTCGCGTCCGGCCAAGCTCATGCGGTGCAACAGGTCCGGATCGTTGGCGAGACGGTTGATGGCGTCGGCCAGTCCATGCTCGAATTTGGCGGGAGAGACGGGGTCGTGCGGTGGTTCGGCTGACAGGTGTGGGTCGACCAGCAGGCCGGTTTCGCCATCCACAACGACTTCGCAGATGCCGCCGACCGCGCTACCCACCACCGGCGTGCCGCAGGCCATCGCCTCCAGGTTGATGATGCCGAACGGTTCGTAGATCGAGGGACAGCAGAAAATGGTGGCGTGCGAGTACAGGACGATGGTGGTGCGCCGCGGCAACATCTTGGGAATCCAGATGATGCCGGGGCGGCGTTCCTGGAGTTCCCGGACGATCTCTTCGGTTTCGCGTTGCATGGCCAAGGTGTCGGCGTCGCCAGCGCACAGGACCACTTGCAGCTTGGGGTCCAAGTGTGGGATGGCCTGCAGCAGGTAATACAGCCCTTTTTGCCGGGTGATGCGCCCGACGAACAGCACGAAGGGCCGGTCGGGGTCGATGCCGAACTGGGCGAGGGTTTCGGGTTCGTCGATCGTCTGGTACTCGTCGATGTCGATGCCGTTGGGGATGACCACCACCCGGGTCGGCTCCACGTCGAACAGGCGCAGGATGTCGTCGCGGGTGCTGCGCGAGACGGCGATGATGGCGTCGGCCATTTCCAGCGCGGTTTTCTCGATCCAGCGGGACAGGTCATAACCCCGCCCGAGTTGGTCGCGTTTCCAGGGGCGCAGCGGCTCCAGGGAGTGGACGGTGATCACCAACGGAATGTTGTAGAGAATTTTGGCCAGGATTCCGCTGAAATGGGCGTACCAGGTGTGGCAGTGGATGATTTCGGCGTGATCGCCCAGATCGTCGTCGATGCCTTGGCCGACGAAGGCCAGGCAGGTGCTGAGGGCCTTGAGCGGGGAAACGAAGGATTGCGGGCAGCCGGCGAAATGGGTGGTGTCCATCTTGATGCCGCGCACGTGCAATTGACCGTCATCGACGGTCTGGTCGTGGAAGCTGCGCACTTCGACCGGCGTCAACTTGGCCAGTTCGCGCGACAGGTACTCGACGTGGACCCCGGCGCCGCCGTAGACGTAGGGGGGATATTCGTTGGTGGTCAGCAGAACGCGCATTGTTGTTGTGCTCCCTTGGCCGGACGAACGGCGATGAGGTGAACGGGATCCGATGGAGTTTGGGCTCTCGGAATAGTTTGCGTCCCGGCATTATGCCAAGCGATGCAGGGTTTTTGAAAGGGCAGACTTGCTTAGCCCCGATAGGGGCGCAGGGTCAAGGTATCGCCACGCTGGGTGAATTCCAGTTGCCGCAGCACGCTCATGCCCAGCAACACCTGGTCCCCGCCCATGCCGGGATTAAGATGGGCGCGCACTTCGCGCAGCCGAAACGGGCCGAGGCCGAGTTCTTCGATGCGGGTCGCGCGGGCGATCACTTCGCCATTGGCGGTCATCACCCGCTGATGCGTTCCTGGAACCAGTCCCAGGGCGGGTCCCAAGTGCGCCGGGACCGAGACCACGGTAGCGCCGGTGTCCAGCAGAAAGGTGACCGGCTGGCCGTTGATGACGCCGGGCGCCACATAATGCCCCATCCGGTTGCGCCGGAGCACCAGTTCCGCCGTGTCCTGCGCGACGCGCAACTCGAGATGGCGATTGGGGTTGTGCTGGCGGTCCAGTTGGTCGTCGAAAAACACATAAAGCAGGCCGAGCACCAG
>JAWOHQ010000181.1:0-3089 GCA_046485105.1 Candidatus Competibacteraceae bacterium
AAAAAGCCGGTTTTGGCCTGGCCTGCACCAGCGGCAACGATGTGGTCCACAGCGGCAGCAATCTATTTCATCTGCCCCGATTCTGGCTGCCCAATTGGAATGGAGCTGCGCTAGAACGTTGGTTGGGGAAATGGCAGCGTCATTAAAGTTGACAGCTTCATAAAGGAGAATTCAGGGGAAATGAGTGAAAACCCTTTGGTCTCAATCGTCGTCATTTTTTTTAATGCCGACAAATATCTTGGTGAAGCTGTCGAAAGCATTTGCGCCCAGACATATGTTAGCTGCGGCTGCATTTCCCGCGGCAGCGCCTTGAACGCCTTGGGGTTGCCGGCGACGATGTTGCCGGACTTCATGGGGCGGAGCGGGGTCCTTCGGATAGAAGATCTGACCTTCGACAGGGATTTTTTGTTTGAGCCGGTCGTTGGCCAGCCGGTCCCAATGCAGCAAATCGACTTTAAACACGATGGGCAGGTCGTCGATGTCGCTCCACAGGCGGGCGAAACGCGAGCCGTTCATCTCGGGTGCGAAGACGGCTAAATCGATGTCCGAACCGTCCCTAAAGGTTCCCTTGGCGCGCGAACCGAAGATGAACACGCGCCTGATTTCCGGATATTGCGCGAACACCCGGTCGAAATCGTCGTGAAGCTGTGCGGACAGGCCGAATTTCAACGATCTTTCCGCCATGGCTCGATCTCTTGCGCTAGTTCCTGAAAAAGCGCCAGCGCCTGGTTTGCGATGAAGGTATAGACCTCGTCAGCCAGCCTCTCATCGTAGGTGTGGCTGGTCAGGTTGCGGTATCTCTGAATCTCGCTCCAGGCGTTGCCGTCGTGGATCAAACCGGCCTGCAAGGATTCCCGCAAAGTCTGTCTTGGCGTGAGCGCCGTGATCCCTTCGGCTTCGAGTCGCAGTTTGAGCATCTTCCAGGCCAGTTCGTGCGTGAATTCAAAGCGCTGAATCACGGCATCGCGGATGAATTCGTCGAAGGGACGCGCCAAGGCCCGTTCGAGTTGACGCAGTGCTTTCAGATACTCTTCAATGCGTTCTTCCAAGCGTTCGAGGTCCATGGGGGCGTTCGAAAGGTTATGCTCGGCGGCGGGGCCGGATGGTGTGACGTACCGGACCATCATAACAAAACTCGGGTAGTGTTCTTGACGTGGATATGAATCCTCATAAGCCGTTAATTGTTTAGACTTAGAGGCGTTTTTGTACAGCCTCTGGCGATCTAACCAAATGAAAATAAAGCCATAATCCCCAAACCCTCTCCCACAGAGAGGGGGTGTTTTTGTACAGTTTCTTAGATCGATTCGATATCCAGGTCTGGAGCACTACCAAATTTTCGGAGGCTGGGTCCGCGCCGTCAGGTTAGGTTTAGGTGCGGCTGCATTTCCCGCAGCAGCGCCTTGAACACCTTGGGGTTGCCGGCGACGATGTTGCCGGATTTCATGAAATCGTTGTCGCCGGCGAAGTCGCTCACCAGTCCGCCGGCTTCCTGAACCAGCAACGCGCCGGCGGCGATATCCCAAGGGCTCAGGCCCATTTCCCAATAGGCGTCCAGCCGCCCGGACGCCACATAGGCCAAATCCAGCGACGCCGCGCCGGCCCGGCGGATTTCCAGACACTTGCCGAACAGACTGCTGAAGAAGCTCAGATAGGGCGGTTGGTTGTTGGGGTTGCGAAAAGGAAAGCCGGTGCCGAGTAGCGCGTGGTCCAATTGCGCGACCCCGCTGACCCGCAGGCGCCGGTCGTTGATCTGGGCGCCGGCGCCGCGCGAGGCGGTAAACAGCTCTTGCCGGATCGGGTCGAAGATCAACCCCGCTTCCAGACGATTTTTGTGCCGGAAGCCGATGGAAATCGCGAAATGGGGGATGCCGTGCAGGAAGTTGGTGGTGCCATCCAGCGGGTCGATGATCCATTCATAGTCGTCCTGCCCGGCTTGTTGCCCGGTCTCCTCGGCGAGAATGCCGTGGTTGGGGTAGGTTTTGCGCAGAATCTGGATGATATCCCGCTCGGCTTGCAGGTCCGCTTCGCTGACGAAGTCGCTGCGCTGCTTGGTGGTCACGGTCAAGCGTTCGAGGTTTTCGAAATGGCGCAATAGAATGCGGCTGGCGCTCAGGGCGGCGCGTTTGGCGATAGTCAGAACGGGATGCATGGCGGCGGGCGGGATCGGGTCGAGGACGGGGGCCGGAGTTTCCGGCGTGCCGGGCTATCATAACAGACTTCGTCCGCTCTCCGGATGGATGCCGCCGACGACCGACGTCGAGACGGTGGGGCTCCTTGCCGGTCCGGCGGAATGGTTGATGGTCGATGACTGAGAGGGGATTGATGAGGGTCGAGCGGGGCAGACGCTGAGCCTGCCCGGAATGTTAATCCGCGTAAAACCCGCGCTGCTCCCGGACCTTCCGGACCAGCAGGTCGGCGGGCGCGAAGCGTTCGCCCAAGCGCTCGCGGTACTGGTCCAGCTTGGCGACCAGCTCCGGGAGGCCCAGGCTGTCGGCGTAACGAAACGGGCCGCCGAGGAACGGTGGAAAGCCGATGCCGAGCACCGCGCCGATATCGCCGTCGCGCGGCCCGCGGATCACGCCCTCGTCCCAGCAGCGCGCCGCCTCGTTGAGCATCATCAGCACGCAACGCTCGACGATCTCCTGGCTGTCCATGGCCTGGTCGCCACTCACGCCCAACACCCGATAGACGCCCTTGTCCACCGGCTTTTCCGCCTTCTTAATCGCCTTATAACGGTAGAAGCCCTTCTTGCTCTTGCGCCCGTACCGGCCGTCGGCCAGCAGTTTGTCGGTGATTCCAGCGGGTCTCATTCGCTCGCCGAACGCTTCATGCAGAATCGGTCCGACCTTGGAGCCGACGTCGATGCCGACCTCGTCCAACAGGGCGAAGGGTCCAACCGGGAAACCGAACTGCGTCAGCGCCCGGTCGATGGCGTCGATCGCCACGCCCTCGCCGAGCAGATAACCCCCCTCGTTCAGATATGGCGCGAGGATGCGGTTGACGTAGAATCCCGGACCATCCTGGACCACGATCACGGTCTTGCCCTGTTGGCGGCCGAAGGCCACGGCGGTCGCCAGCGTTGCCGGGGC
>JAWOHQ010000221.1:0-14227 GCA_046485105.1 Candidatus Competibacteraceae bacterium
GATTGCCGCCGACCGCCGCGCGGACTCCAGCCCGTTCGGCCATCAACCCCAGCAGGGTCGTGACCGTGCTTTTGCCGTTGGTGCCGGTGATGGCCGCTATCGGAACCTCGGTCAGTCGGGCCAGCAGTTCGATATCACCCCAAACCGGGATGCCCCGCGCCGCCGCCTCGGCGATCGCCGGGGTTTTCACCGAGACCCCCGGACTGACCAGCAAACGCGCCGCGCTGGCGAACCGCGCAGGATCGAAACCGCCCAAGTAGCAGGGCACATCGGGAAAATCGGCTTGCAGCGCCGCCAGTCCGGGTGGATCGGCGCGGCTGTCGGTCGCGGCCACGGTCGCGCCGAGCGCTTTCAGCGCCCGCATCGCCGACCGGCCGCTGGCGCCGAGGCCGACCACCAGCGTGGTTCCGTCCAATCGCGGCATCTGTCCCCTCCCCTACCGTAGTTTCAAGGTAGCCAGGCCCGCCAGCACCAGCACGATGGTGATGATCCAGAAGCGGACGATCACCCGGGGTTCCGGCCAGCCTTTTAATTCGAAATGGTGATGCAACGGCGCCATGCGGAAGATGCGCCGGCCGGTGAGCTTGAACGAAGCCACTTGCAGGATCACCGAGACGGTCTCCAGCACGAAGATCCCGCCCATCACCACCAGCACCAGTTCCTGCCGCACGGTCACCGCGATGACCCCCAGCGCCGCGCCCAGCGCCAGCGCGCCGACATCGCCCATGAACACTTGGGCGGGGTAGGCGTTGAACCAGAGAAAGCCCAGCCCGGCCCCGACCAGCGCCCCGCAAAACACCAGCACCTCGCCCACGCCCGGCACGAAAGGGATGCCGAGATAGTCGGCGAAAATCCAGTTGCCGGAGGCGTAACAGAACACCGCCAGCGCTCCGGCGACCATGACTGTCGGCACGATCGCCAGCCCATCCAGGCCATCGGTGAGATTGACGGCGTTGCTGGAGCCGACGATGACCAGATACGTCAACGGCACGAACAGCCAGCCGAGTTCCAGCGCCACGTTCTTGAAGAACGGCACGAGCAACTGGGTTTCCACCGGCGTCTGGGCGGTGAAATACAGGAGCAGCGCCGCCGCCAACCCGGCGCAGGACTGCCAAAAATACTTGGAGCGCGCCGACAAGCCCTTGGAATTGCGCAGAACCAGTTTTTTGTAGTCATCCGCCCAGCCGATGGCCCCGAACGCCAGCGTGACCCCCAGCACGATCCAGACGTAGCGGTTGCGCGGGTCCGCCCACAACAGCGTGGCGACGGCGATGGCGACCAGAATCAGCGCCCCACCCATGGTGGGGGTGCCCGCCTTGGAAAAATGGCTCTGAGGTCCATCCTCGCGAATCTGCTGGCCGATCTGATAGCGGCTCAAACGCCGGATCATGACCGGTCCGACGATCAACGCGATGAACAGCGCCGTGAGAGTACCCAGGATTCCACGCAGCGTCAGATACTGAAAGACGTTGAAACCCCGATAGAAATGTTCGGTCAGCCATTCGGCCAGCAGCACCAGCATCAGCCGTGTCCTTCCGGGTTCGTCAGTCCTTCCCCGGCATCCGCCAGGGCCGCCGCCACCCGTTCCATGCGCATTCCACGCGAACCTTTAATCAGTACGGTGGCCGGTTCGCCAAGCTGGAGATCCCGGATCAGATCCGCGATCAACGCCGCGGTGTTTTCGTAGTGACCGCCGCCGTCCGCGAACGCCAGCGCCGCCGCCCGGCTGTGTTCCCCCACCGCATACAGTCGTTCGAACCCCGCCGCCCGCGCCTCCCGTCCGGACTGGGCGTGCAGGGCGTCCGCCGTCGGCCCCAGTTCGAACATGTCGCCCAGCACCAGCCATTTGCGACCCGGCTCGGCGCCGACCGTCGCCAGCGCAGCGGCCAGCGAAGCGGGATTGGCGTTGTAGGCGTCGTGGATCACCGCGCCGCCGTGCCGGCCGGGCAGGTGCTGCATCCGCCCGCCGACGCCACGTAGGCTTTCGAGTCCCTGGCGTACCTCGGCCAGCGTCGCGCCCACCGCCAGCGCCGCCGCCGCCGCCGCCAGCGCGTTGCGGACGTTGTGCCGGCCCGACAGCGGCAGGGTGATCTCAATCTCGCCTTCGCCCGCAACCAGCCGGAAGCGATTGCGCGCCGGATCGAGCACCCGACCGCTCACTCGCGCCGGTTGATCCAACCCGAAATCCATCATCCGCCGTCCCGCGTTCAATCCGACCCAGTAGTCGGCATACACGTCATCGCGGTTGATGATCGCCACGCCCTCCGGTCCCAGGCCCTGGAAAATCTCCCCCTTGCCGCGCGCCACGCCGGCCACGTCGCCAAAACCTTCCAAATGACAGGGACCGGCATTGTTGACCACCGCCACGTCCGGCCGCGCCAGTCCGGTCAGATACGCGATCTCGCCGTGATGGTTGGCGCCCATCTCGATCGCGGCGTAGGCGTGTTCGCCGGTCAGCCGCAACAGGGTCAAGGGCACGCCAAGGTCGTTGTTGAGATTGCCCTCGGTGGCCAGGGTCGGCCCCCGCCGCTGGAGAATGGCGGCGATCATTTCCTTGAGGGTGGTCTTGCCGTTACTGCCGGTCAGCGCGATCAGCGGTCCGGTGAACCGCGCCCGCCACGCCGCCGCCAGGCGTCCCAGCGCCAAGCGGGTATCGACGACCCGCAACTGCGGCAGCGGATCGGCGACCGACCGTTCGACCAGCGCGGCGCAAGCTCCCCGCTCGCGGGCGGCGGCCACGAAGTCGTGGCCGTCGAAATTCGGTCCGGTCAGCGCCACGAACAGCGCGCCTTCTGGCAATCGCCGGCTGTCGGTGGCGACGGCGGTGAAGGCGACATCGGCGCCGCTGACCGCGCCGTCGAGCAGTCCGGCGACTTCCTGGAGGCGCAGGGGCGAGAAGGGGTCACGCATTCACGCGGCCTTATCCCGCGGGACGCGAGAAAACCACTCACACACGACTGCCCGGTCGCTGAAAGGCCGCCGCTCCACGCCCACGATCTGCTCATCCTCATGGCCCTTGCCGGCAATCAGCACCAGATCGTCGGCGGATGCCTCGGCCAGCGCTTGGAGAATGGCGGTCCACCGGTCGTGGATCACCGTCGCCACGTTCGGTCGGCGCATCCCGGCCAGAATGGCCTCGACAATTCGCGCGGGGTCTTCGGTACGTGGATTGTCGTCGGTCACGATCACTCGATCCGCCAGTCGTTCGGCCACCGCACCCATTAGCGGCCGCTTGCCAAGATCGCGGTCCCCGCCGCACCCGAACACGCACCACAATCGACGACCACCGTGTTCCCGCAGCGCGCGCAGCGCCTGTTCCAGGGCGTACGGGGTGTGGGCGTAATCCACCACCGCCAACGGTTGGCCGAATTCGCCGCCCCACCGCTCCATCCGCCCCGGCACGGTCGCGGTCCGGGCCACCCGGCTCAGCGCTTCGGCGAAGGGGAGATCCAGCGCCAGCAAGGTCGCCAAGGTCGCAAGAACGTTGCTGGCGTTGAACCGTCCCAGCAGACCCACCGCTAGTTCGCCATCGCCCCAAGACGAGCGGACTTGCAGATGGAGACCAGCAGGTGTCAGCGCCAAACGCTTGCCCCAAACGAAGGCATCCGTTCGCTCGGGTCGTGCGCCGAGACTGTAACCGAGGACCCGAGTCCGTCCGCGCAGGTCGGTGGCGAGTTCCCGGCCAAAGGGGTCATCCAGATTCAGCGTCGCCCATCCGGGACGATGCTCGAAAAACAAGCGGCGCTTGGCCGCTCCGTAGGCTTCCAGTGTACCGTGATAATCCAGATGATCGCGGGTCAGGTTGGTCAACACCGCCACCGCGAATTCGATCCCGTTTACCCGACCCTGGTCCAGCCCGTGTGACGATACTTCCATGGCCGCGTAACGTCGGCCCTCGGCCGCCAGCCGAGCCAACCAGCGCTGCACGACCAGCGGGTCCGGCGTGGTGTGCGGCGACGGTTCGGTCCGGCCGTACTCGCCCATGCCCAGGGTGCCGAGAATGCCGCAGGGTCCGGAGTCCGCGTCGCTCAGCGCCTGGGCGATGAAATGCGCGCAGGAGGTCTTGCCGTCGGTGCCGGTGATGCCCACCACTTGCAACCGTCGGGACGGATCGCCGTAAAACCGGCTGGCGATGAGACCCAGTCGTCGGCGCAGTTCCGGCGCGGCCAGCAACGGTAACGCGGGTTCGGTCGGCAACGGACCCGCATAAGGCGGTTCCCAAACCACCGCCAGCGCGCCCGCCGTCCGCACCGCGTCGAGAAATTCCAGTCCGTGCCGGTTTGCGCCGCGCAGCGCGAAGAACACCGCGCCGGGCCGAACCGCGCGGCTGTCGAGCGCCAGCCCGGGAATCGGTCGGTCGGCCAATGGCGCCGGCACGGCGGCCACTCCGGCGAGCAGATCGCGCAGGGTCGGCAGCGACGCCTGGTTCATGGCTTGGCCTTCGCCGGCGCGGCCGCGCCGGCGATTTTCATGCTGGGCATGTCGTCCGGCGTAATGTTCATAATTCGCAACACTCCACCCATTGTCGCGCCAAACACCGGCGCCGCCACCGTGCCGCCGTAATAGGCGCCACCCTTCGGCTCGTCGATGATAACCACCATCACCAGCCGCGGATCGCTGGCCGGCACCATGCCGGCGAACAGGGAAAAATAGCGGTTGCGAGCATAGCGGCCATCCACGATCTTGTGGACCGTCCCCGTCTTGCCCGCCACCCGGTAACCAGGCACGGTCGCCTTGATGCCCGTGCCTTCCCGGGTGACGGCTTGCTCCAGCATCACTCGCATCTGCCGCGCCGCCTTGGCCGAGAGCACGCGCTGCTCCTCGGCCGGATCGAGTGGCTCCTGACGTTTCAGCAGGGTCAGTGGTCGCCGAATTCCGTCCGTCGCCAGCACGATGTAGGCCTGGGTCAACTGGACCATGTTGACGGACAGCCCGTAACCGAACGAATGATTGGCATGGCCGATTTCGCCACCCCACTTGCTGAAGTGACGCAGAATCCCCGGTTGCTCGCCGACCAGTCCCAGTCCGCTCGGGGCGCCGAAGCCGAGGTCCCGGTAGAACTGCCACAGGTGCTCAGCCGGCATTGACAGCGCGATCTTGGTGGTGCCGACGTTGCTGGACTTGCTGATCACGCGGGTCACGTCGAGCGATTTATAGTTATGCACATCGCGGACCGTATGGCGACCCACCCGGAGCGTGCCGGGCGCGGTGTTCACCATCGTGCCGGGCGCCCATTGGCCGGTCTCCAGAGCCAGGGCTACCGGGAACGGTTTCAACGTCGAGCCGGGCTCGTACATATCGGTAATCGCCCGGTTGCGGAGCAATTCACCGCGCAACTCCGTACGGTTATTGGGATTGCCTGCCGGCTGATTGACCATGGCCAGAATCTCGCCGGTCCGCGCGTCCGCGATCACCGCCGAGCCGGCGCTGGCCCTGTGCTCCGTGACCACGGTCTTGAGCGCTCGGTAGGCCAGATACTGCAAGCGCCGGTCGATGCTCAAGGTCAGGGACCGGCCGGGTTGCGGCGCCCGCAGGCTCTCCACATCCTGCACCACCCGGCCCAGCCGGTCCTGGATCACCCGCTTGCTGCCAGGGATACCGCGTAATTCCTGATCAAACGCCTTTTCCAGACCTTCCTGGCCGATATCGTCGATGTCGGTGAACCCCAGCAAATGCGAGGTGATCTCGGCGTCCGGGTAGTAGCGGCGGTATTCCCGCCGGGCATAGACGCCGGGGATGCCCAGTTGCAGGATCCGCTGTGCGGCGCTCGGCGCCAGGTGCCGGCGCAGATAGACAAACTGGCGGGTTTCACGGCCCGCCAGCCTCCGCTCCAAGTCCGCGACCGTGGTCTCCAGCGCCGCCGCCAGCGCGGGCCAGCGGTCTTGATGCAGTCCCAATTCCGCCGGCTGCGCCCAGATCGAATCCACCGGCGAACTGACCGCCAGCGGCTCGCCCTGGCGATCCAGGATCATGCCCCGATGCGTTGGGACTTCCACCACTCGCAGATAGCGCCCCGCGCCTTCGCGCTGCAAGCGCTCCCGATCGACCAGTTGCAAATAGGTCGCGCGCGCGACCATGCCGGTTGCCGCCGCCAACAGCAGTCCCAGCACCAACCCCCGCCGGGTCATCGCCCGCGCGGAGGTCCACGCGGACGCCCACGTGAGGCGCGATAGAACGGCCGGAGCCTTTCGGCCACCAAATTCCCTGCTGGTCCTGTTCATCATTGGTCGGGCGTGATGTAAAAAACTTCGTTGGGATCGGGAATCAGCATGTTCAGTCGCGTCCGCGCCACGTTCTCGACCGCGGCGTCCGTGATCAGCGTGCTCTGTTCCAACTGCAACAACTCCCATTCGATCTCCAAATGGTCCCGCTCTTTTTGTAATTTCTGTAATTGAATGAATAACTGCCGGTTGGTGTGCTGGAGGTGAACCACGCCCACCCCGGAACCCAGTACGGCGCTCGCCAATACCCCGACCAGCAACATTTGACCGTTCATGCCAAACGTTCCGCGACTCTTAGCACCGCGCTGCGCGCCCGGGGATTCGCGGCGAGTTCCACGGCGCCGGGACGCACTTGCCGGCCGATGAGGCGCAGGGTTTTCCCCTCTGGCGCGCCTTGCACCGGCAGATCCGGCGGCAGTTCCCGGCCCCGCGCCTGCTCGCGCATGAATCGTTTAACCACGCGATCCTCCAGCGAATGGAAACTGATCACTACCAATCGGCCTCCCGGCGCCAGCATCCGCACCGCCCCCGGCAATACGGCCCGCAACTCGCCCAACTCATCATTCACCGCGATACGAATGGCCTGAAACGCGCGAGTGGCGGGATGTTTGCCCGGTTCGCGGGTGGGTACGGCCCCAGCGATGATGCTGGCCAACCGCGCCGTGGTGGCGATCGGCGCCTGCTGGCGGGCCGCGACGATGGCTCGCGCCACCCGCCGATGAAACCGTTCCTCGCCGAACTCCGCCACCACTCGCGCCAATTCCGCCTCCCCGACCCGATTCAGCCAAACGGCGGCGCTGTCGCCGGTGGCCGGGTCCATCCGCATGTCCAGCGGCCCGTCCTGACTGAAGCTGAACCCACGCCCCGGATCATCCAGTTGTGGCGAGGACACCCCCAAGTCGAACAGGATTCCATCCAGACGACCGGCCAGCCCACGGGCGGATATCATCTCGGCCATTCGGCTGAACACCCCCTGAACGAACGTGAACCGGGCATCGTCGCCAAACCGCAGCGCCGCCCACCGTCGCGCTTCCGGATCCCGGTCCAGGGCCAGCAGCCGTCCCTCCGACCCCAGCATCTCCAGCAGCGCCGCCGCATGACCGCCCCGACCGAAGGTAGCGTCCACGTAACAGCCTTCCGGTCGCACGGCCAGCGCGGCCAGCGCCTCGACCAGCAACACCGGGCGATGCGGCGGCGCGACGGTCACCGTCATCTCAGAACGCCAGCGTGTCCAGGTCGGGCAGGGACTCGCCGTCATCAGCCTCATCGCCGGCCAACCGCGCGTCGCGCCAGGCATACCAGTGCTGCTCGTTCCAGATTTCGAACTTGTTGCCCTGTCCCACCAGCACCACATGTTTCTCCAGATGGGCGAACTCCCGCAGCGGCGCCGGCAACAGAATTCGGCCGCTGGCGTCCAGCCCGCACTCCTCGGCGTGTCCCAGCAACAGCCGTTTCAGGGTCCTGGCGCGTTGGTTGGTGCTGGAAAGCTGGATCAGTTGGCGCTCGACGGTTTCCCAAACCGGCAGTGGGTAGAGCAACAGGCAACGGTCGCGGTCGATCGTCAGGACCAGTCGGCCTTCGCAGGCGTCCCAGAGGGACTGACGGTATTTGGCCGGGATCGCCAACCGACCCTTGCCATCGAGCGCTAGCGGACTGATGCCCCGGAACACGGTTCGTCGTACCTTATGGAGTACCGGGCCGCCATCGCGCCCCACTTTATCCCACTTTTCACCACTTACTATAGGAAGGTCAACTTGGCGTTGTCAAGGAAGCGTTTGATTTTGGAAATAATAAAATTATTTGAAATACATGATGTTATATTTAGGATAACTGATTGTTTAGCCCACTAAAATTCAGGACTCTTGGCTTTTATCCCGCGGCGCGAGCCTCCGGGAGCACGGGTATCCCGCCCGCGACACAGTCAATAACCGCTTCTCGCTTGTTAAAGTCGTGGCAAGCAGTTACCTTGAATTCATGCGGCTTCAGCCATCACCAACCATTCGCCATCATGCGCCATCGCGATTCCCGCAAGGTTTTCTTCCCGAAAATTGGTCGACCAGCGGTCGACTCAGCCGTCTCCACTTATCTCGATTGAACCCATGCACGCCCTGTTCAACCTGTTTCTGGACATCTGCCTGTTCCGCAAGGGCCCGCAGGACATCCCAGCCTCGGCGGTTTTGCTGAAACTCTGCCTGCTGGCCTACGGCGCGTCCGGGTTTCTCGTGCTGCTGCTGGGGGCTCCGGCGCCGGTGGCGCTCTTGCAAATTCTGCTGGATCTGGTGTTGCTGGCCGGGTTGCTCCATCTGATCCTGCTGCTCAAGCGACATCCCGACCGTTTCGAGCAAACCCTGACCGCCCTGACTGGGGCTGGCGCGCTGATGGGCCTGCTGGCGCTACCCTTGGCGCACTGGATTTTCCGCGAGGGGACGGGCGGCGATACCACGCTGCCCTCGTTGCTGATGTTGGGACTAATGGTCTGGAGCGTCGCGATTATCGCCCATATTCTGCGCCACGCCCTCGACACTTCGGTCTGGGCGGGCGCGATGTACGCGCTCGGCTACACCCTGCTGTCCTGGACCCTGGCGGGCTGGATTGGTCCCCAGGCCGGCTGAACCCCCTCGAACCCCGATTTGACCCGGTCCGCTTCCGGAACGGGCGGAGAGAATTCCGTATGCACCTGCATATCCTCGGTATCTGCGGTACTTTCATGGCCGGCGTCGCCCTGCTGGCCCGCGCGGCGGGTCATACCGTCTCCGGTTGCGACGCCGGCGTTTATCCGCCGATGAGCACGCAATTGGCCGAGGCCGGCATCACGCTGCGGGAAGGCTACGATCCCGGCCAACTGACCGAATTCCAACCCGACATGGTGGTGGTCGGCAACGTCATGAGCCGGGGCCGCCCGCTCGTCGAGGAGTTGCTGAACCGCGAACTACCCTACGCCTCCGGACCGGCCTGGCTGGCGGATTACGTGCTGCGCGGCCGGCACGTGCTGGCGGTGGCCGGCACCCATGGCAAAACCTCGACCAGCAGTCTGCTGGCCTGGATTCTGGAAGATGCCAGCCTGGAACCGGGTTTTTTGATCGGCGGCATTCCGGCCAATTTTGGAGTCTCGGCGCGGTTGGGCCGCGCGCCGTTCTTCGTGGTGGAAGCCGATGAGTACGACACGGCATTCTTCGACAAGCGATCCAAGTTCGTCCATTACCGTCCGCGCACGTTGATTCTGAACAACCTGGAATTCGATCATGCCGATATCTTTCCCGATCTGGCGGCGATCCAGCGCCAGTTTCACCACTTGTTGCGAATCGTGCCGGGTTCCGGGCTGATCGTCGCCAACGGAACCGACGCTAACCTGGCTGAGGTGCTGGCGATGGGCTGCTGGACGCCGGTGGAACGCTTCGGGGTCGGCGACTGGGAGGCGCGCGCCATCACCTCTGACGGTAGCGCGTTCGTTGTGTACTACCAAGGGACGCCACGGGGTCGGGTGGAATGGACCCAGTTGGGAAGACATAACCTCCACAACGCCCTTGCCGCGCTGGCCGCCGCCCATCATGTCGGCGTCCCCATCCCCGTCGCTATCGGGGCATTGTCCGGCTTCCAGGGCGTGAAACGGCGGCTGGAAGCGCGGGGTACGGTCGCGGGCGTGACGGTCTACGACGACTTCGCCCACCACCCCACCGCAATTGCGACCACCCTGGCCGGATTGCGCGCCCGGGTCGGCGACCAACCGATCATCGCCGTGCTGGAGCCGCGCTCCAATACCATGAAACTGGGTGTGTTCGCGGACAGCCTGGCGCCGGCGCTGGCGGGGGCCGACGCCGTGGTGCTGTATCAGGGGCCCGATCTCGGCTGGGATCTCGGCGCGGTCGCGGCAATGTTGGGTCCGCGCGGGCAGGTGTGCCATTCACTCGATGCCACGCTGGCCGCCATCCATGCTCGGGCCAAACCAGGGACTCAGGTGTTGATCATGAGCAACGGCGGGTTCGGCGGCATTCACGAACGGTTGCTGGCAGGCCTGCAAGCGAGCACCGTCCATGACTGAGTCACCCACCATCCGCCCCATCATCCTCGGCATGACCGGCGCATCCGGCGTCGATTACGGTCTGCGACTGCTGCAAGGTCTGCTGGAGGCGGGCCACCCGGTGCAACTGCTGATCTCGAAGGCGGCGCAAATCGTCATCCACATGGAAACCGACCTGCGGCTGCCCGGCCGGCCGCGCGACATCCAGCGCGTGTTGACCGAGCATTACCGCTGCGCGCCCGAGCAGTTGCGGGTGTTCGGGCAGGACGAGTGGACCGCCCCGCCGGCCAGCGGCTCGGCGCTGGCGCGAGCCATGGTGGTCTGTCCCTGCACCACCGGCGCGCTGGCCGCGATCGCCAACGGCAACAGCGACAACCTGCTGGAACGGGCCGCCGACGTGACGCTCAAAGAAGGGCGCAAGCTGATCCTGGCCGTCCGGGAAACCCCTTTGTCGGTCATCCATCTGGAAAACATGTTGCGGCTGGCCCGCGCCGGCGCGATCCTGCTCCCGACCAATCCCGGTTTCTACTACCGGCCGACCACGGCGGCGGAACTGGTGGATTTCATCGTGGCCAGAATTCTCGATCAGTTGGAGATTCCCCATGCGTTGCTGCCGCGTTGGGGCGAAAAACCGGACCCGAGGTAAAAACACCATGGCCACCGCCATTCAGGAATTGCCGTTGTTCCCGCTGAATTCCGTGCTATTCCCCGGCGGGGTGCTGCCGCTGCGGATCTTCGAGACCCGCTACCTGGACATGGTCACCCAGTGCATGAAAAACGATGGCGGCTTCGGAGTGGTGACGATTCATGAAGGTTCGGAAACGGGCGGCCAGCCGATCAGTATCTATCCAGTTGGCACCCTGGCGCGCATCGTGGACTTCGACCCGCTGGACGATGGCTTGCTGGGCATCACCTGTCTGGGAATTCAGCGCTTGCGAGTGGTGGGTCACCGGGTTCAGCCGGACCAGCTGCTGATCGGCCAGGCGCTTTGGTTGCTGGACGATCCACCGCTGCCGCCTCTGCCCGGCCATGAACCCCTGGTTCGGGTCCTGCGCGAACTGCTGGAACGCGAGGAACTGTCGCCCTACCTCCGATTCATGACCCCCGAGTGGGACAACGCCGCCTGGATCGGCAACCGGCTGACCGAGCTGCTACCCCTACCCACGCACATCCGTCACGCGCTGCTGGAAATGACCGAACCCCAGCAGCGCCTGGACATTCTGCTGGCGATGTTCCAGGAGCAACGCACGGCCTGAAAGTACTTGCATTTCAGTTCGTTCGACGTTGATAATCTCGTCGGTCGGGATGCCCCAGCAGCCGCGCCATTCCAAACATTAACACCTATCCCGCCCAAGGAATCCCGTCATGCCCGAACTTGAACCGATGACCCCCTCCCAGCCGGTTTCGACCCGATCCAGCTTGCTCCGACGCCTGTTCCGGCCCGAGGACATCAGTTTCTATTTGATGATCGTACTGGTTTGGGCCGGGTCTATTTACACGACGTTCGACCTAACTGGCAGCCGTTGGTACTGGCAATGGATCGTTCCCCTGCTGGGCGTGATCTGCATCGCCACCGAGTGGTTCCACGTCGAAGCGACCCTGAAAGCCCGGGCACTGATGATTCTGCGCCAGATCCTGCACTGGGGCGCGGTGTTGTTGCTGATCCTCCTGATTTTCTACGCGTCCGAACGGGGCGCCTACATCAATGCCCTCGACGACCGGCAAGCCAGTTTTGTCCTCATGTTGATCATTACGCTCAGCATGTTTCTGGCGGGCGTTTACCTGGACTGGCGTCTGTGCGTGGTCGCCATCTTTCTGATTGTGACCGCCGTGATCAACGTCGCATTGTCGAATGCCGCCCCCCTGCTGATCTGGGTCGGTCTCGGGGTAATCGTCCTCTACTTCGTCTGGGAATGGTGGTACACCCGCCGCCCAGCTTCATCCAAGACCGACCCGTCTCCCACCCAATAACCACTGTGCTTGAAAAAGCCCAAGGAGAAAACACCCATGCCCAGCAAACGTTATTTTGCGACCATGCTGTTGGCGCTCGGTCTGAGCGCCGGTCTAACAGTCTGGGCCGTGGCCCAAACCACCGGAACCGGCGCCAAGACCGCGGCGGTAGAAGCGGATCAGAAGGAAATGCCGTTTCCCGACGGCGAGAACTGGCCCACCGCCACGGAACGGGAAAAACTGGCCTACCTGCTCGGCATCATGAATATGGCGCTGGTCGAATACCAATTGCATGGTCCCGATCCCAAGTACCGTACTACCGTTTCCAATCTGGTCAAAGCCACGGACGGGATGACCTTGCGGGAGATTATGGAAACCATCAATGCCTTTTATCAGTCTAATCCCGACCTGCAACGGCGGCCGGTCATTGAGGTGATCTGGTTTGAACTGGTTGAACCCAGGATCGGCGCCCAATCCGATAAACCTGCGGCATCCAAGGCCAAGTAAGAGGCAAGCCATGAAAAAGACTATTGCTTCTCTGTTTGCGATCCCCGCCCTCGCGTTGAGCGTGGGCTGCACCGATATGACGCCCACGCAACAAGGCACCCTCAGCGGTGCAGCCATCGGCGCGGCCGGCGGCGCGGTCATCGGTGGGCTGGCCGGCGGCAATCCCCGGACCGGCGCGGTCATCGGCGGCGCGGCGGGCGCCATCGTGGGCAATATTCACGGACGGAACCAATAGCGGTATCGATACTGAGAAGCTGTATAAAAACCAACCAAGTGCTTGTAATTCTCCTGGGGTGCCGAAGGGTCCGACTGCTCAGCCAGCAGTCCGGCGCGCCCGGCCGCGCTTGAGATGAACGAGCAACAGGGAAACCGCCGCCGGGGTCACGCCGGGAACGCGGCTGGCCTGACCCAGGGTGCGCGGTCGATGCCGGCTCAGCTTCTCCCGCACTTCCCGCGACAGCCCCTGGACCTCGGCGTAATCCAAATCGGGCGGCAAGGCCAGTTCTTCGTGACGGCGCTGGCGGTCGATCTCCTCCCGCTGCCGTTCGATGTAACCGGCGTACTTGACTTGAATCTCCACCTGCTCGGCGACCTGGGGATCGGCCGCGCCGGGACCGACGCCGGGCAGACTTAGCAACCCGGCGTAATCCACCTCGGGCCGGCGCAGCAGCTCGACCGCCCGGGTTTCCCGCCCCAGCGGCCCCTGCAACACCCGTTGCGCGTCGGCCTCGCTCAATTGCGCCGGCCGCACCCAGACCTCCCGCAGGCGCTGGCTCTCCCGTTCGATGGCCTCGCGCTTGGTCGCGAACGCCGCCCAGCGCGCCTCATCCACCACACCCAGCCGGCGACCGATCTCGGTCAGGCGCAGGTCGGCGTTGTCCTCGCGCAGTAGCAGGCGATGCTCGGCGCGGCTGGTGAACATCCGATACGGCTCGCTGGCGCCACGGGTGATGAGGTCATCGACCAGCACCCCCAGATACGCCTCCTCGCGGCCCGGCCACCACGGCGCCTCGCTCTTGATCCACAGTCCGGCGTTGATCCCCGCTAACAGCCCCTGCGCCGCCGCTTCCTCGTAGCCGGTGGTGCCATTGATCTGGCCGGCGAAAAACAACCCCTGGAGCGACTGGGTTTGCAGCGAGTACTCCAGATCGCGCGGATCGAAGAAGTCGTATTCAATCGCATAACCGGGCCGGGTCAGGTGGGCGTTCTCCAGACCCTTAATCGACCGTACCAGCGCGTATTGAATATCGAACGGCAGGCTGGTGGAGATGCCGTTGGGATAGACCTCGTGGGTATCCAGTCCCTCCGGCTCCAGGAAAATCTGATGGGAGTCCTTGTCGGCAAAGCGGTGAATCTTGTCCTCAATGGACGGACAGTAGCGCGGTCCGACGCCCTCGATCACCCCGGCGAACAGCGGCGAGCGGTCCAGACCACACGGAATCAGCTCATGAGTCTGGGCGCGGGTGTGGGTGATCCAGCAGGAGATTTGCCGGGGATGTTCCGCTGTGGAACCGAGATAGGAGAACACCGG
>JAWOHQ010000315.1:0-3487 GCA_046485105.1 Candidatus Competibacteraceae bacterium
GGTCAGCGCCCGCGGCCACAACGCCAGCGTCCAGAACCTGAGCGAGTTTCTGAAAGGCGGACGGGAGGAGCAACCGCACTGGGGGGAATTTCTGGAACGCTGGACGGCCAGCAGCCAGCCTTGTCCGCGCTTTATCATTGAACCCACGGACGACAAACCGGGACCGCAACCGCCCGAGTCGCACTTGCGCAGCGAGGATGTGATGTCCTGAGCGCGCTCAGACGAACCACAACCACAGCACGCTGCCCAAAGCCAACCGGTAGACCACGAACGGCAGCAGGCCGGAATGGCGCAACAGCCGCAGAAACAGCGCGATGCACGCATAGGCGCTGAGGCCCGCCAGCACCGCCCCCAGTCCCAGCACGCCCCAGTCGACCGCCGCTGGTTCCCGCAGCAAGTCGCGCGTCAGGAACACCCCGGAGCCGGCCGTAGCCGGAATCGCCAGCAGAAAGGCGAAGCGGGCCGCCGCCGTCCGCGTCAAGCCCAGCAGCAGGCCGGCGGTCAGGGTAATCCCGGCGCGCGAGGTGCCGGGAATCAGCGCCAGCACCTGGAACGCCCCGATCAGCAGCGCGCCGGCCCAGCCGAGGGTGTATTCATCCCGCTCTCGCCGGCCGCGCCAGTCGGCCCAACCCAACAGTAATCCGAAGAGGATCGTGGTGGTGGCGATCACCGCGACCGAGCGCAGTTCGCTTTCGAGGAGATTCTTGCCTAGCGCGCCGGCCACTACCACCGGCACGGTCGCCAGCACCACCATCCAGGCCAGTTGAGCGTCAGCGTCGCAGCCGCGCCCGCGCAACGAGACCAGCCAGGATCTCGTCATGGCCAACAATTCGATCCGGAAATAGATCAGGACCGCGGCCAGCGTGCCGACGTGAACCGCCACATCGAAAGCCAGCCCCTGATCGGGCCAGCCCATCAGCGCGGGTACGAGGATCAAATGGGCGGAACTGGAAATCGGCAAAAATTCGGTGATGCCCTGGACCAGGGCTAGGACGATGATCTGAATCAGTTCCATGCGGGCGCTCCAGCGAGTTGGCCGGGCGGATTCTACCCGAACGCCCGGTGTCGCGCCGGGTGGCGATTAGTGGCTATGGCCGCTCTCTTGCTCCTGCTCCTGCTCGTGGTCATGCCCGTGGCCGTGGTCATGCCCGTGGCCGTGGTCATGCCCGTGGCCGTGATCATGCTCGGATTTCCCTGGCATCATCATCTCCTCACGCTTGCGAACCGGAATCGACACCGTCAGGGTTCCCGCGTTCTCGAATTCCAGCGTCAGGGGGAAACTCTCGCCAGCGCGCAAGGGCTGTTGCAGACCGATCAGCATGATATGCAGGCCACCGGGTCCAAGCGTGGTGGTCGACTCGGCGGCGAGGTGGATCGCTTCGACTTCCCGCATCCGCATCACGGTTTCTTCGAGAACGGTGGTGTGCAGTTCGACCTTGCCGGCCACCGCGTCGTCCACCGCGGCGCCGATCAGGCGATCCGCCGCGCCGGCGTTGACGAAGTCCAGATAAACGGCGCCGGCCATGGCGGTCGGCGGCGTCTCGGCCGCCCAGGCGTTATTAATGTCGATCGTGGCGTCTTCCGCCGCGAACGTGGGTGCGCCCAAGGTCAGCAGCACGAAAAATAGCAGGACTCGCATCGCGTGATCTCCAGTTAAGGGTATGGTGAAATGAGGGGTGCATTATGGATTGTATGCTCCCAACCCCGTTCGAGGAACCGTCATGACTCTGCCCGATCCCCATCCCACCGTGGCCTTGGCGCTGGCCGAGGATGTCGGCGCCGGCGATTTGACCGCCGCGCTGATTCCGGAAGCGACCCAGGCGGAAGCGACCGTCATCAGCCGCGAAACCGCCGTGTTGTGCGGAACGGCCTGGTTCGATGCCGTATTCCAGCAACTCGATGCGAATATCGTTACCGACTGGCGGGCGGCCGACGGCGACCGGATCGCCCCCGACCAGTGGTTGTGCGTCCTGAACGGTCCGGCCCGCGCCCTGCTGACCGGCGAACGCACCGCCCTGAACTTCCTGCAAGCGCTGTCCGGCACCGCCACCCTGGCCCGTCGCTACGCCGATCTCGTGGCGGGAACCGACGCGGTCATTCTCGATACGCGCAAGACGTTGCCCGGCTTGCGGCTGGCGCAGAAATACGCGGTGCGCTGCGGCGGGTGCCAGAACCACCGGATCGGCCTGTTCGACGCCGTGCTGATCAAGGAGAACCATATCATGGCCGCCGGCTCGATCGGCCAGGCCATCGCCACGGCCCGCCACCTCCATCCTGACGTCACCGTCGAGGTCGAGGTGGAAAACCTGACCGAACTGGAGGAGGCCCTGGCCGCCCGGCCCGATATCGTCATGCTCGACAATTTCGATCTGGCGACCCTGGCCGTGGCGGTCCGGATCGCTGACCGGCAGGTCAAACTGGAAGCTTCCGGCAACGTCAATTTCGACACGGTGCGCCCCATCGCCGAAACCGGCGTGGATTATATTTCCATCGGCGGCCTGACCAAAGACGTGCGCGCAGTGGATTTCTCGATGCGGTTTCGGACATTGTGACGCGCATTTTTAACACGGCTGTCACGAAAAATTCACCAATTACCGGCATTCTGCTATAGGAAATAAACCAAACAACTAGATCCGAAGGAGGATAAACCCATGCATGCCCAACTTGCGCTTGGCACCCACCCAATCAGCCGCGGCCATCCAGGAGCCGATTACCGGGCGGCGGACTACCTGCGTCAGGAAATCGCCTTTTTCGAGACCCGCCTGCACGAAATGGGCGAAAAAGGCGATTGCGCCTACGAACACGCCCTCAGTCGCGCCTACGAAGCGTTGCTGCGCGAACGCCGCCAGCAGCTTGCGCAACTGCCCAACTGACGCTCCGCCGGCGGGGCGGCTCGTGCTGGTTCGGACCGTTTGGAATGTTCTATCATGCGGAGTGTCAACCTTGAACTGAATTGCCGGTGATCGAACTCGCGAGGACGCCCCGCCGCATGAGCCTTTTTCTCCGCGCCATCGCGCTCGTCAGCGCCTTGGCCTTTGGATCGTTCGCGACCGCTGCCACCGCTGGCCTGCCCGTCGCGCCCTTTCAAGCGCGTTATGAAGTCTATGGCTCTGGGTTCTCGCTCGGCGAGGCGGTCATGACCCTGGCGCCGAGCGGTTCCGCTGGATACCGAATGAGTACCGAGGTCCGTCCCAACGGCTTGGCCGCGCTGCTGGCATCGGGCCAGCTCGACGAAAGCGTAAGCGGTCAAATCCGCGAAGGTCAGGTCTGGCCGGACCAGTACGAACGGCGGACCGAGACCCGCCGCCGAACTCAGACCGTGCGACTCAGCTTCGACTGGCCCGCCGGCCAGGTCCAGGCCCGCAGCGACCAGGAACAAGCCCAACTGCGGCTGGCCCCTGGCGTGCTCGATCCCCTGAGCCTGAACCTGCGGGTGATGTGGGATTTGCAACTCGGTCGCCTGCCGGATCGTTATACCCTGGTGGAC